>NZ_JBEOPP010000060.1:0-28791 GCF_040310185.1 Shewanella sp. T24-MNA-CIBAN-0130
GGGTCTAGTAAGTATTTATGATGGGGCTAAAGATGTGTTTTTATCTTTTCTGCCGCAGAGCGGCTTCGTTCAACAAGAGACTTTAAACGGAACAAAAAACCGTTGACTTTTTGTTCACTCCGTTCACTTATTTTAGCCAACAATTTTTTGCCTGTTAATTAGGCGTTGAACTAAGCCGCTGCGCGGAGCCAAATGCTGACTCAATCGAGTATATTATCCTCATTGAATCAGCTAGACTTAAAAAGATGTGATGGAACACTACAATGACAAGGGAATTTCAATGGAATACATACAAATCACGCAATATATTCTGTTTAAAACTGCTCTACAGCCCAGATTCAGCATCAAAAAAAGCAAATTCTTATAGCATAAAACATACCGATTAATATGGATGTGGCATGGAAAGTCTAGATAATATAAAAGTTCTAACTCGTGGAGAATCCGCGATTCTTGCTGGAGTTTGTTCAGGTATTGCGGAATATTATAATTTGCGAAAAAACGGCATTAGGTTAGCATTTTTGTTAACTAGCTTGTTTTTTGCGATTCCTGTATTGGCTTATGTTGTTTTGTGGTTAGTTTTACCCAAATATCCGACGACAGAAGCGATGGCTCGTCACTTACGGCGAAAGAAGTTATAAAGAAAATATGGCAGCTAACAAATAAGGATAGGCCGCGCGAAGCCTCGTTCTTATCCCAAGTGTTAGGGCGTAATATCGAGAATGGCGTATGAAAATAAGATTATTTTGTTTCATTTTGTACTTATGGAGTTCTTTTTCTATGTCTGAAGAGTGTGTTGTATTACTTCATGGGATGGCTCGTTCCGATAGCTCTATGAATAAAATGGAGACGAAGCTTAAAGAGGCAGGTTATACCGTCGTGAATTTTGACTACCCATCAACGCAGCATAATATTGAGAGTATAGCCACAGATTACCTTCCTAATGCTATAGCTCAATGTAAACCTAACGTAATCATAAATTTTGTGACACATTCTCTTGGTGGGATTGTGTTACGTAAATATTTAAGCGATAACAAACTAGAACGCCTAGGCCGTGTGGTAATGCTAGGTCCGCCGAATAAAGGAAGTGAGGTTGTTGATAAACTAAAAAATGTTCCAGGTTTTGAATTTATTAATGGTCCAGCGGGTATGGAATTAAGTACTGATAAAACAAGTGTTCCAAACTTACTTGGGGCGGTCACCTATCCAGTAGGAATAATAGCAGGCAGTTCAACTATTAACCCAATACTTTCTCAAATGCTTCCAAATCCTGATGACGGTAAGGTGTCAGTCGAGAACACAAAGGTGGAAGGGATGGCTGATCACATAATTCTCCCCGTTTCTCACCCATTTCTTATGCGAAATGACGAAGTGATTAGGCAAGTTAAAAGTTTCCTAAAAACAGGGAAGTTTCAGCATAGTATAGTTTCGCCCTAACACAGATGAGCCTCTCTTATTGTGAATTATTTTATAATAAAGAATGCTGCCTGACGCTTTTCAGATCCTTTAGTACTTTAAAAAATGAGTGGCTTATTTTTGCAACACCAGACCAAGAGGAAACCAACGGCTGTTCCCTCTTTACTCTTTTATAAGAGAATTGGGCCCAGCCATTCCGGCAATATTTTCCCCATTGACTTAAACAACAGAAGCGAAAAGGTCGCCATGGGGATTGATCCTGCTTTTGACTTAGTTTTAGCGTTCCTCGGTTCATCTTACAGTAAAGAGTGAAAATGCTAACGCTTCCAATGGGGATCTGATGTGAATGGATTCACGAATGTAGTGATGGCACGGTCAATGATGTTTCCGACATCATAATGACATTTCCCAAATCCATATGGTTCAGATGCCAATGAACGACCTGTACCGCGAAAGCTAGCCTGCAATGATAAGTCTCTGGCGATAATGTTCAGTTAGAGTCTGATTAATCAATATTATCGAGGGCGTTACATTATTTACTTGTGAATAATGAACTTGTTATGCTAATTTCTTGCGAACTCAACATCATGATGGAATATGAATGCGTTATCTACTGCTAGCCATGCTGCTAACCTTAACTGGTTGCGCAAGTAAACAACCTCCTTTTAGCCTTGTTATCGACCCCTTATTGCCCTCTGTCATTAATTATAGCGGTGAAATTGATCCAGATAATGTTGCCGCTTTTGAACAAGGCATGGCAAATAGTCCAACTCAAATAACCTCATTGATTATTAACAGTGGTGGGGGAGATGTACTTGCTGGCATACGATTAGGAGAGTTGGTATATCAGCACAAATTAAAGGTCACAGTTGATAAAGTCTGTGCGTCATCTTGTGCTAATTATGTTGTAACCGCCAGTGATGAAGTGACTATAAAACAAGATGCCCTGTTAGGTTGGCATGGTGGGGTGTTACAACCACTATTATACGGCTCGGAAGACTTCCATAAGTACAACAAAAGTATGGTTGAATATATTATGGCGTGGGCAGAGGCCGAGCGCGTCTTTTTTGACATGGTTAAGGTCAATCAAGCTGTCACGGTATTGGGGATGATGCCAGGCTTAAAAGGTAAACGAGACACGCCATTATATAGTTATGACCAGCAAACGTTAAAGGCGTTAGGTTTACATATTACTTTTGAAGACAAGCAAGCAACGGTTTCTAAAACTGGCGAAGAAATTGTACAAATATTTAGCTTAAGCCCTGAAGTATTGGACACTTTACTGATGCAGCATGCACAAAGGTTGCAGCAATTGTAATTAAGTTAGCTTGTCTTTTAAGTGATGGCCTGCGGCCACTAACGCTTAAGATCGCAAGGTTTCACCTTGCGATCTTAATTCAAACGAAGTTTGAAAAGTCTGGTGTGGGTGAAGCGCCACGACGTTAGTGGCCGTAGGCCATAAAAAGATGTAAAGGTTGACCCTTTTGCCAACCCACAGCAAATCCATCAACCCTAAAGCAAATCCTTCATTCTGTGGTACAACATCCCTGCTGCCAGCAATGGCGATCGCAACATAGGTCCACCGGGGAAGGTCATGTGCTTAATATCATTAAACACATCAATACGCTGTGACTGCTGGCTAATCGCTTCAGCAATTAACCTTGCGGCCATGTGAGTGGCGTTCACCCCATGGCCGGCATAGGCTTGGGCAAAGTAGATGTTGGCTGCGTCAGGTAAACGGCCGATTTGCGGCATCCGATTGGCGCCGATACCCATCATGCCACCCCATTCATAATCAATTTTGATGCCTTTTAATTGTGGGAAGACCTTTTCAAGATTAGGCCTTAATTCAGCTTCAATATTTTTGGGGTCTTTACCTGAATAAGTACATAAACCACCAAAGAGTAGGCGGCGGTCTGCTGATAAGTGGAAGTAATCTAACGCCACACGCATGTCGGCAAAGGCCATATTTTGCGGAATAACACTGGCACATTGTTGTTCGGTTAACGGTTCTGTGGCTAATAAATAGGTGCCTGTTGGCAACACTTTCCCGCCAAGAAAAGGGCTTAATGTATTGCCGATATAACCATTGCCTGCCAATACCAGATAGTCACAGATCACTTCACCTTCGGCGGTGATCACTTTGGGTTTACTGCCCTTGATGATTTTTTCTGCGGCGCTGTATTCAAATAATTGGGCACCAAGTTCACGTGCAACACGTGCTTCGCCTAGGGCTAAATTAAGTGGGTGTAAATGTCCGCTGCCCATATCGACCAAGGCGCCTTGGTAAAAGTCTGAACCGATAACGTCACCAATTTGCGAACGATCAAGCAGTTTGATTGATTTTTGATAACCTTGGTCTTTCAGATCTTGGTATTCTGCCGCTAAATCATCCATGTGCCGTGGCTTTACGGCTAAATCACAATAACCCATGTGTAAGTCGCAATCGATTTTGTGCTCGGCAATGCGCTCGGTAACGATATCAACCGCTTCAAAACCCATTTGCTGAATGGCTTTTACGCCTTCGTCGCCAATTTGATTACGGAACTGGGTGGCGTCATGACCGATCCCACGGATCAACTCACCACCATTGCGTCCCGAGGCGCCCCAGCCAATGCGTTTAGCTTCGAGCAATGCGACACTGTAGCCACGTTGTCTGAGTTCAATGGCGGTATTAATGCCACTAAATCCACCGCCAACAATACACACATCGACAGTTAGCTGTTCGGTTAGCTTGGGATGCGAGTAAAGCTCTTTTGCGGTCGCCACATAAAAGGAGTCTGGGTAGTGTTGGCTATGGATCGGGGATTTACGTGGCATAAATACTCCAAGCTATTGATTGCGATTATAATCATAACGTTTAAATGAATAGTCAGATGCAGTGTAAGTCATCTAGGGTGTGCATTTTATTTAACACTTATTTAGTGTAAAATACAATTGCTTTGATTTAAGCAAGTTATCATGCTTGATCGCTAGCATTTTTTTGTTAAAGTGTTAATAATCTGCAACACTTTAATAACAAGTCATGGGTCAACATTTACTAGGAGAACGAATTTGGATATTGGTGCAAACCTAAAAGCTGTTCGCAAATTGAAAGGGTTATCTCAACGCGAGTTAGCCAAGCGTGCAGGGGTTACCAACAGTACAATTTCAATGATTGAGAAAAACAGTGTTAGTCCATCGGTGAGTTCACTTAAAAAAGTGTTAGCGGGTATCCCGATGTCATTGGTAGATTTCTTCTCGATTGATGATGGCTCTATTGGTGATCAGAAAGTGGTTTACCGTGGTAATGAGTTATTGGATATCGGTACCGGTGAGTTAGTGTATAAACTTATCGGCCGTGACTACCCAAACCGTGCAATGTCGGTGATGAGTGAGACTTATCCTGTCAATGCTGATACGGGTGCTGAAATGCTGCAACATAAGGGTGAAGAGGGCGGCATCGTTGTTGAAGGTAAGATTGAGCTGACTGTTGGTGAAGAGGTGTTTATCCTTGAAAAAGGTGACAGTTATTATTTTAATAGTGAACACCCCCATCGATTTCGTAACCCATTTGAACAGCCTTGTCAGTTAATGAGTGCCACCACTTCAGCCGATTTTTAACGGTTTTCACTTTAGCTTTTACTGCTTATGTCTAACTCGACGGCTTAAGGGAATAGTGTAAGATAATCAATAAATCAGGCTATTCCCAACGAGTTAGTCGCTGATGATTTTTAGGGTTTCATCTATTTTCGATGGTATTCCTAGCATGTCATTATTATCTTGTGTAAAGAATATTAAGCAATGCATTCCCTTTTTTTGTGCATTCCCTCCCCATTTTGGCGCATTTTTTGGCGAGATTTAAGCAAAGTCAGTCAGATAGTTTTTTTTGGCATTATGGCTATTTTAAAGTTATCAGTATGTTTCTAAAGTGTTTTAATTTATTTTTATTAAAAATTGTTTTTATCCTCAGTTATCCTCTTGCCTAGCTAAAAAAATCCGTGTAGTGTGTGAAAAAATGAACACGTAAATGATAAGTTCATCACTATTCTTTGCTTAAGGTGAGATATGTCTCAGTCAGGTCTTCCTCTTATTGGGGTAGTAGCGTGCAATCAGCAAATTGGTCTGCATCCATTTAACATTGTGGGTGAAAAATATTTGTTGAGTGTGGTCAATGGCGCGAAAGGGTTCCCTTTGGTGATCCCATCACTTGGTGTCGATTTGCCCATTGACGCTATTCTTGCTCGTCTCGACGGTATCCTTTTTACGGGCTCACCATCGAATGTTGAACCTCACCATTACCAAGGTCCTATTAGTGAGGACGGCACTCATCACGATCCTAAGCGTGATGCAACAACCTTACCGCTGATAAAAGCCGCCATTGATGCAGGGATCCCCGTATTCGGTATTTGTCGTGGTTTTCAAGAGATGAACGTGGTGTTCGGCGGCAGTTTGTATCAGAAGCTACATGACGTTGGTAAATATATTGAACACAGTGAAGATAAGAAAGCCCCATTAGATGTGCAGTATGGTATTTCGCATCAAGTTAATCTCGTTGCGGGTGGGCTCCTTCACGATGCATGGGGCTGTGACACTGCAGAGGTTAACTCTGTTCATACTCAAGGCGTGGAGCGCCTAGGTGAGGGGTTGCAGCCAGAAGCATTTGCTCCAGACGGATTAGTGGAAGCATTTTCTGTTAAAGATGCTAAAAATTTTGCATTAGGTGTCCAATGGCATCCTGAATGGAAAGTAACCGAAAATGCATTCTATACTGCAATTTTCGAAGCATTCGGACAGGCCTGTAGACATCATGCGGCAACACAAGTGAGATAAAAATGGATAAGTTAATCGCTTTTTTAAAAGACAAAAAAATTACCGAAGTAGAATGTGTTATTAGTGATATGACAGGGATTGCGCGCGGCAAAATTGCCCCAGTGGATAAGTTTGTCTCAGAAAAAGGCATGCGTTTACCTGAGAGCGTATTACTGCAAACGGTCACAGGTGATTTCATTAATGAGGATGTTTATTATCAACTTCTTGATGATGCTGATATCGATTTTGTCTGCGTACCAGACGAAAATGCGGTGTTTATGTTGCCATGGACCGTTGAGGCTACTGCCCAGGTCATCCATGATTGTTATGATCGTATGGGCAATCCCATTGAATTATCACCGCGTAACGTGCTGAAGAAAGTCCTTAAGCTTTATGAAGATAAAGGTTGGCAACCGGTTATTGCACCAGAAATGGAGTTTTATCTCACCAAACGTTCTGACGATCATGACTTACCGCTTAAGCCGCCTATTGGGCGTTCTGGTCGCCCAGAAGCAGGACGTCAGTCTTTCTCTATCGACGCCGCTAACGAATACGATCCACTGTTTGAAGACATGTATGATTGGTGTGAAATCCAAGGGTTAGATATTGATACCTTGATCCATGAAGACGGTCCCGCGCAAATGGAGATTAACTTCAGCCACGGTAATGCATTGTCATTAGCCGATCAGGTGTTCATTTTTAAGCGTACATTGAAAGAAGCAGCCTTAAAACATGATGTTTGTGCCACCTTTATGGCTAAGCCCGTTACCGATGAGCCTGGCAGTGCCATGCACATTCACCAAAGCGTGCTTGATATTAAAACCGGTAAAAACATTTTCACCAAAGAAGATGGCACTCAAAGTAAATTATTCCTTAGTTATATTGCAGGGTTACAGCAGTACATTCCTGAATTGTTACCGTTAATGGCGCCAAGTCCTAACTCTTTCCGTCGCTTTTTGCCAGGCACCTCTGCGCCAGTAAATCTTGAATGGGGTGTTGAAAATCGCACCTGTGGTTTACGTATTCCTGAATCATCGCCACAAAATCGTCGTATTGAAAACCGTATCCCGGGTGCAGATGCTAACTGTTATCTCTCGATTGCTGCCAGCTTATTATGTGGTTATATCGGTATGGTTGATGACTTAAAACCTTCTACACCTGTGACAGGTAAGTCGAACGATAGCCGAACAAATAATGACAACTGCTTACCTTTGACCTTAGAAGAAGCCTTAGTGGCCATGCAAAGCAGCGATGCCTGTATTGAGTATTTAGGTCAATCCTTTACCACGGGTTTTGTGGCGGTAAAACAAGCGGAGCTTGAAAACTTTAGACGGGTGGTGAGTTCGTGGGAACGTGAGTTCTTATTACTAACAGTGTAATGATGGTTGAGCTCGTTGGCTCACACTATGAATGTTTGTGGATAACAGCAGATAGCAGATACATACGGGTTTGCTATCTGCTTGAAAGGATATAAGTATGACAAACCCATTATCGACAGATGCGATGAAGCAGCAGCACAAGCTTGAGCGTCTGCAAACTGCAGACAAACAGCATTTTATTCACCCATTTACCGACTCAAAGGGGTTAGCCCAAAAGGGAACCCGGGTGATAGAGCGGGCAGATGGGGTGTATTTGTGGGATGTCATGGGTCATAAACTGCTGGATGCCATGGCGGGTTTATGGTGTGTCAATGTGGGCTATGGTCGGCAGTCTATTGTGGATGCCGCCAGCCAACAAATGCAGAAATTGCCTTTTTATAATAGTTTTTTTCAATGCTCCCATCCTCCTGCTATTGAGTTAGCTCAAAAAATTGCTTCGCTAGCACCGGCTCACATGAATAATGTCTTTTTTACGGGGTCTGGTTCTGAGTCAAACGACACCAATTTACGCATGGTGAGGCGTTACTGGGATTTAAAAGGCAAGCCGAGCAAGAAAACCATCATCAGTCGGGTGAATGCTTATCATGGTTCAACCGTTGCGGGTGCCAGTTTAGGCGGCATGTCGGGCATGCATGAACAGGGGGATTTACCTATTCCTGGTGTGGTGCATATCGCGCAACCTTATTGGTATGCCGAAGGTAAAGATTTATCTGTGGAAGCGTTTGGATTACAAACTGCACAGGAATTAGAAGCTAAAATTATTGAATTAGGCGAAGACAATGTAGCGGCTTTTATTGCTGAGCCTTTTCAAGGTGCGGGTGGAGTCATTATTCCACCGTCAACTTATTGGCCTGAAATAAAACGTATTTTAGCCAAATACGATATTTTATTTATTCTTGATGAAGTGATTAGCGGTTTTGGTCGCACGGGTAAATGGTTTGCGTCAGAGTATTTTGATTTACAACCGGATCTTATTTCTATCGCTAAAGGCATGACGTCGGGTTACATGCCAATGGGCGGGGTGATTGTGGCAGACAAAGTGGCTGACGTAATCAAACAAGATGGTGGCGAGTTTACCCATGGTTTTACCTATTCTGGCCATCCAGTTGCCGCGGCGGCGGCATTGGAGAATATTGCGATTATTGAGCGAGAAAAATTAGTTGAACGTGTGGCTAATGATACTTCGCCTTATTTACAGTCGCGCTTACAACAATTAGCTCAACACCCATTAGTGGGTGAGGTGCGCGGCCTCGGCTTGGTTGCGGCCATCGAGTTAGTTAAAGACAAATCGTTACGGCAGCGGTTTGATGCCAACGTAGGCGTGGGAACCTATTGCCGCGATGCGTGTATCACCCACGGTTTAGTGATGCGTTCAGTCGGCGACACCATGATTATTTCGCCGCCGTTGACCATCAGTCATGCTGAAATTGACGAGCTAGTCACTAAAGCGACGCATGCGCTAGATGATACTTATCAGTATGTAAAAGCGCTTAAATAAGGTTCAGTAACTGAATGGTAATTGTTTTATCGTGATTGTTTAACCCAATGCATTGCAAGGATCTAATCATTGAAAATGTGTTGATAACATTCATATTGAAGGGAAAAGCGATGTTGTTGTAACCATACCGATGCATAGTTAAGTTGTAGCATTGGATAATTTCTTTCATTAGAAAGAAGATTTTACACGCTGGTAAGGCTAGCGAAAAAAACGAATGTCAGTGTCATGCTGACCATTATCCAACAAGGAGAAAGTATGAAGCTACTAACAAAACTATCCACATTGGCCTTAATTACAGCAGGCGTGTTTGCCAGCACTGCTATTCAGGCCGAGGAAGTGGTTAAAATGTACAATTGGTCGGATTATATTGCCGAAGATACCCTAGCCAATTTTGAAAAAGAAACCGGTATCCGTGTTATTTATGATGTGTTTGATAGTAATGAAGTACTTGAAGCAAAATTACTTTCTGGTCACAGCGGCTATGACATAGTGGTGCCGTCTAATCACTTTTTAGCTAAGCAAGTTAAAGCGGGTGCTTTTCAAAAGTTAGATCGCGCTAAGCTGACGAATTATGCCAACTTAAAGCCTGATTTAATGAAGCAGTTACAAAAAGCGGATCCGGATAACGAGCACGCTATCCCTTACCTATGGGGCACCAACGGTATCGGCTATAACATCGACAAAGTCAAAGCCGTATTAGGTGAAGATGCGCCATTTGATTCTTTAGAGCTTATTTTTAATCCAAAATATGCAGAGAAAATCGCCTCGTGTGGTTTTTCGATGTTAGATTCTGCCGACGATATGTTACCTCAAGCACTGATTTATTTAGGCTTAGATCCTAATAGTAAAAACCCTGCGGATTATCAAAAGGCCGCCGAAGTATTGGAAAAAGTGCGTCCTTACATCACTTACTTTCATTCATCGCGTTATATTTCAGATTTAGCTAACGGTGATATCTGTGTCGCGTTTGGTTTCTCTGGTGACGTGTTCCAAGCTGCCGCACGTGCTGATGAAGCGGGTAACGGCAATAAGATTGGTTACTCTATTCCAAAAGAGGGCGCCAACTTATGGTTTGATATGTTAGCCATTCCAAAAGATGCCACTAACGTAGATAACGCCCATAAACTGATTAACTATCTACTTCGCCCTGAAGTGATTGCCCCTATCAGTAACTATGTTGCTTACGCTAACCCTAACGTTCCCGCGCAAGCGCTAGTTGATGAAGCAATCCGTAACGATCCAGCCATTTATCCACCACAATCAGTGATTGATAAATTATACATTGGTGATATTCGTCCATTAAAAATTCAGCGTGTAGTCACACGTGCTTGGACCAAAGTGAAGTCAGGTCAATAATCTAACTCACTAGCACCAGGGCGAGAAGCCTCGCCCTGTTTTTATAGCAGTATTGATGTATTTATTGGCTCATTTAGCCACTTAACAGTTTGTTACGCGTGCCCTAAAACAGGCTGTTCTGTTGCGGTACGCATACTCCAAAAAGGCGGAGCAGTATTATGGTAAACACCTCGGGCGTCACCAATAAACCCACTACAAAGACGCAAGATAAAGTACTGCTTAGGATTGATCGCGTAAGCAAACTTTTCGATGATGTGCGTGCGGTAGATGATGTATCGCTTACCATTAACAGTGGCGAAATATTTGCGCTGCTGGGCGGTTCAGGTTCTGGTAAATCAACCTTACTGCGCATCTTAGCGGGTTTTGAAAAGCCAAGCGAAGGACGTATTTTTCTTGATGGTGTCGACATTACTGATATGCCACCTTATGAGCGTCCGATTAATATGATGTTCCAGTCGTACGCCTTATTTCCGCACATGACAGTTGAGCAAAATATTGCATTTGGACTCAAGCAAGACAAAATGCCCAAAGCCGATATTGAAGTGCGCGTCAAAGATATGCTGAAACTGGTGCACATGGAAAAATACGGTAAACGTAAACCGCATCAGTTATCGGGTGGACAACGTCAGCGTGTCGCTTTGGCTCGCTCGTTAGCAAAACGTCCCAAATTACTATTACTCGATGAACCCATGGGCGCGTTAGATAAAAAGCTGCGTACTCAAATGCAGTTAGAAGTGGTCGATATTTTAGAAGCGGTAGGCGTAACGTGCGTAATGGTGACCCATGACCAGGAAGAAGCCATGACCATGGCCGGACGCATTTCGATTATGCATGACGGTTGGATTGCCCAAACTGGCAGTCCAATGGATATTTACGAGGCGCCAGCTAGCCGCATGGTGGCTGAATTTATTGGTACGGTTAATTTATTTGAAGGTGAAATCATTGAAGATGAAGTCGATCACGCGATTATTAAGTCGCCGACCTTATCGCAGCAATTTTATATTGGCCACGGTATTTCAACCAGCCTAGAAAATAAAAATGTATTTTTGGCCTTACGCCCAGAAAAAACCATTATTAGCCGTCAGAAGCCCGAACGTGAATATAACTGGGCTCATGGCGTCGTTCACGACATTGCCTACCTTGGTGGCTTGTCGGTGTATTACATTAAGTTAGAAAACAACCAAATCGTTCAATGCTCAATGATTAACCGTGAACGCCGCTCCGATAACCCTACATGGGGAGACGAGGTTTACATCAGTTGGGAAGACACCAGCGGGGTTGTATTAAACTCATGAAGAATCCACTGAAGCTATTCAAAGGTCGACATCTCACCATGGGTATTCCTTACCTGTGGTTGTTGCTGTTTTTTGCCTTACCGTTTGCCATTGTATTAAAGCTGAGCTTTTCGACTGCAGCGATTGCCATTCCACCTTACGAGCCAACGTTTAATTATGTTGATGAGGCGCTCAACATATTTGTCAATCTGGGTAACTATTTATTGTTACTTCAAGATTCGATGTATTATATGGCTTACCTCTCATCATTAAAAATTGCCTTTATTGCGACCCTTGGGTGTTTAGTCCTTGGTTTTCCCATGGCTTACGCGATTGCCCGCGCCCCGGTAAAAATACAGGCGGTATTGCTGCTTCTGGTGATGTTACCGTCGTGGACTTCATTTTTGATCCGCGTTTATGCCTGGATGGGTATTTTAAGTAACAACGGTTTAATTAATAATGCCTTGACCTGGTTAGGGGTAATTTCAGAACCGATTCAAATGCTCAATACTAATTTTGCGGTGTACATAGGTATTATCTACGCTTACCTGCCGTTTATGATTTTGCCACTTTATGCCACCTTGGTGAAATTAGATTTAAGCTTAATTGAAGCGGCTTCAGACTTAGGCTCCAGCAGTATTAATACCTTCTGGAAAATTACCCTGCCATTATCTATGGGAGGGGTCATAGCCGGCTCTATGTTGGTATTTATTCCTGCAGTAGGTGAGTTCGTTATTCCTGAATTGCTCGGTGGCCCTGACTCATTAATGATTGGTAAAGTGCTGTGGCAAGAATTCTTTAATAACCGCGACTGGCCAGTCGCTTCATCATTAGCGATTGTGATGCTGGCGTTACTGATTATCCCGATAACCTTATTCCATCGTTATCAATCACGTAATATGGAGAACGCGGTATGAAGAAGTTAAGTTTCTCTAAAGTGATGTTGTGGGTGGGTTTACTGTTTTTATATGCACCAATGCTTATTTTGGTCATTTATTCATTTAATGACTCTAAATTAGTGACTGTGTGGGGTGGTTTTTCTGCTAAATGGTATGGTGAGTTATTTGAGGATCAGCAAATACTCAATGCCGTCTGGACCAGTTTACGCATCGCCTTTTACAGCTCTACCATGGCGGTGATTATTGGTACGATGGCGGCCTTTGTGATGACTCGTTTTCGTCGGTCATGGGCTAAGTTAACCTTGTCTAACATGATCACCGCGCCTTTGGTTATGCCTGAAGTGATCACCGGTTTATCCTTGTTACTACTATTTGTACAAATGTCAGAGACCTTTGGCTGGCCTACTGAACGTGGCATGTTTACGGTGTGGATTGCCCATTCCACTTTCTGTGCCGCTTATGTGGCGGTGGTGGTGTCGTCAAGACTGCGGGAAGTGGATTTGTCGATTGAAGAAGCTGCAATGGATTTGGGGGCAACGCGATTAAAAACCTTCTTTTTGATCACTATCCCTATGATAGCGCCATCACTTATCGCCGGCTGGTTATTATCATTTAGCTTGTCATTAGATGACTTAGTGATTGCCAGCTTTACCTCAGGGCCGGGTTCTACAACCTTGCCTATGGTGGTGTTTTCGTCAGTGCGTTTAGGGGTTTCACCTAAGATTAACGCGCTAGCGACGATTATTATTTTAGCCGTGTCTTTGGTGGCCTTCTTGTCTTGGTATTTCGCGCGTCGGTCGGAGATAAAAGCTAAAGAAGCGATGGAATAACAGCGCTGAATAAACAGACTATAGAAGCCACGCTGATGTCAGTGTGGCTTTTTATTTTTCAGAATTGATTTAAGGTATTCTGGCGATATGGGTGTTTAATATATTCAACAAAGTGTCAAAAATTATATGATAAATGCTAGTGTTTAAATTTGCTTAAGTGTAGGATGAGTGAGTTGTATTACGCTTTAAACCTATAAAGGAAGTGCTATGCCTGCCACACCTCATGCTAGTTCATATTATGCTGCATCGGCTAATGATAAAGTTGAGCGTCCTCGCTTAGAATCTACAATTGAAACAGATGTTTGCATTATCGGCGCTGGATATACTGGCTTGTCTTCTGCGTTACATTTATTAGAAAGCGGCATGAAAGTGGTGGTGCTTGAAGCGGCAAGAATTGGCTGGGGAGCCTCCGGTCGAAACGGCGGCCAAATAGTCAATTCTTTTAGTCGTGATATTGATTCTATTGAAGGCGTTGTCGGCAAAGAGCAAGCTAAGTTATTTGGTCAAATGGCGTTCGAAGGTGGTCAGATTATCCGTGACCGTATTGCCAAATACAACATTGATTGCGACTTAAAAGACGGTGGTGTTTTTGCCGCCATGAATGCCAAGCAAATGGGCCATTTGCAGAGTCAAAAATCATTGTGGGAAGCTCATGGTCATAACAACCAATTGGAGTTACTCGACCAAGATGGCATTCGCAACGTAGTCAATACTGATATTTATGTCGGTGGTTTACTCGATAGAAGCGGTGGACATATTCACCCGCTAAACCTTGCTTTAGGTGAAGCCCGTGCAGTGGAATCCCTCGGTGGACTAATTTTTGAAGATTCAGCGGTCATTAAAGTGGATGACGGTGCATCGCCGGTTGTACACACAGCACAAGGCCAAGTTAACTGTAAATATGTGGTGGTTGCTGGTAATGCGTATTTAGGTAAATTATTGCCAGAGCTACAAGCTAAATCCATGCCTTGTGGCACTCAAGTGATTACCACTGAGCCATTATCCGATGAAATGGCGGCGAGTCTACTGCCGCAAGATTATTGCGTTGAAGACTGTAACTACCTATTAGATTATTACCGACTTACTGGTGATAAACGCCTTATTTTTGGTGGTGGCGTGGTTTATGGTGCTCGCGATCCGGCCAACATTGAAGCCTTGATTATGCCTAAGTTATTAAAGACCTTCCCGCAATTGAAAGGGGTTAAGGTTGATTATGCGTGGACCGGTAACTTTTTAATGACCTTGTCGCGCCTTCCCCAAGTGGGCCGCATTGGTGACAATATTTATTACTCCCAAGGTTGTAGCGGTCATGGTGTTACCTATACTCATTTAGCGGGTAAGCTCATAGCCGAAATGCTCAATGGCCAGGCCACACGGTTTGATGCCTTTGCGGCGTTACCTCATTACCCTTTCCCGGGTGGACATGCACTACGAGTGCCATTTAGTGCGCTAGGTGCGTGGTATTACACCCTTAGAGATAAATTTGGTATTTAACCTACGTCCAGTGCGGGTAGATAGAGTTCGAATAGGTTGAGTACAGCGAGTCAGTTTAGGAGAATATTGTGGAATTGAACGATCCAAGTTTATTACGTCAACAGTGCTACATTAATGGGCAATGGCGCAATGCCGACAATGGCCAAACTATTGCGATAGCCAATCCAGCAACCCATGAAGTCATTGGCCATGTCCCAGTGATGGGCAGTGCTGAAACGCTTGCGGCTATCGATGCTGCACAAGCGGCATTACCTGCCTGGCGTGCATTAACGGCTAAGGAGCGTGGCCAAAAGTTGCGTCGTTGGTTTGAGTTAATCCATCAACATAGCGATGACTTAGCGTTGTTGATGACCACAGAGCAAGGCAAACCGCTTGCTGAAGCCAAAGGTGAAGTGGGTTACGCAGCATCCTTTATTGAATGGTTTGCAGAAGAAGCCAAACGCATTTATGGCGTGACGATCCCTGGGCATCAAGTGGATAAACGCATTACGGTGATCAAACAACCTGTAGGGGTTACCGCGGCAATTACACCATGGAACTTTCCTGCGGCAATGATTACCCGTAAAGCGGCTCCAGCGCTGGCGGCGGGTTGTACTATGGTCGTGAAACCTGCGCCACAAACGCCGTTTACTGCACTGGCTTTAGCCGAACTAGCTGAACGTGCTGGTATTCCTGCCGGTGTATTAAGCGTGGTGACCGGTGACTCAATCGCCATTGGTAAAGCCATGTGTGAAAGCCCTATTGTGCGTAAGTTGTCGTTTACGGGCTCAACGCCAGTAGGCATTAAACTGATGGAGCAATGCGCTCCTACGTTAAAGAAATTGTCACTTGAACTGGGTGGTAATGCGCCATTTATTGTGTTCAACGATGCCGATATAAATGCCGCTGTTGAAGGCGCAATGATCGCCAAATATCGCAACGCCGGTCAAACCTGTGTCTGTGCCAATCGCATTTATGTGCAAGCGGGCGTTTATGATGAGTTTGCTAAACGTTTGGCCGTGGCGGTGACTCAGCTCAAAGTAGGTTTAGGTACTGACGCTGGCGTGACAACAGGGCCATTAATTAACGCAGATGCAGTGGCAAAGGTGCAGCGTCATTTAGATGATGCAGTAGCAAAAGGCGCGCAGATTATTGCCGGTGGCAAACCTCATGCTTTAGGTGGCTATTTCTTCGAGCCGACCATATTAACGGGCGTGAATCGTGAGATGTTAGTGGCAACCGAAGAAACCTTTGGTCCGTTGGCCCCCTTGTTTAAGTTTGATGAAGTGGATGATGTGATTAAGCAGGCTAATGACACTGAATTTGGCTTAGCGGCGTATTTTTATGGCCGTGATATTTCGCTAGTGTACAAGGTCGCTGAAGCTTTGGAATACGGCATGGTGGGGGTTAACACCGGATTGATCTCGACAGAAGTGGCGCCTTTTGGCGGCATTAAATCATCTGGATTAGGCCGCGAAGGGTCTAAGTTTGGTATCGAAGAGTACCTTGAAATGAAATATATCTGCATGTCAGTTTAAGAGAGCAGGCTATGACTAAAACAAATGATGGACTAATGGCACGGCGCCAAGCGGCAGTGGCACAAGGTGTAGGGCAAATTCACCCAATCTTTACTGAACGTGCTCAAAACGCCACAGTATGGGATGTTGAAGGTCGTGAATATATTGATTTTGCCGGTGGTATTGCGGTACTTAATACTGGCCATTTGCATCCTAAAGTTAAAGCGGCTGTGGCAGCACAGTTAGATGCATTTTCACATACTTGTTTTATGGTTTTGGGTTACGAAAGTTACATTAGCGTATGTGAAAAACTTAACCATTTAGTGCCGGGTGATTTTGCTAAAAAAACGGCCCTATTTACCAGTGGTTCAGAAGCGGTTGAAAACGCGGTTAAAGTCGCTCGTGCTTATACTAAACGTGCAGGCGTTATTGCGTTTACTTCGGGTTATCATGGTCGAACCATCGCTGCGCTAGCATTAACCGGCAAAGTGGCACCTTATAGTAAAGGCATGGGCTTGATGTCTGCTAATGTGTTTCGGGCTGAGTTTCCATGTGAAATGCATGGCGTGTCTGAAGATGATTCGATGGCATCAATTGAACGCATTTTTAAAAATGATGCAGAGCCTGCAGACATCGCCGCCATTATTTTAGAACCGGTGCAAGGTGAGGGTGGTTTTTACGCGGTTACACCATCATTTATGAAACGCTTACGTCAATTGTGCGACAACCATGGCATTGTATTGATTGCCGATGAAGTCCAAACCGGCGCGGGACGTACAGGTACCTTTTTTGCCATGGAGCAAATGGGCGTTGCTGCAGATATTACTACGTTTGCTAAGTCGATTGCCGGTGGTTTCCCACTGTCTGGTATTACCGGTAAAGCCGAAGTGATGGATGCCGTCACTGCCGGTGGTTTAGGTGGCACTTATGGTGGTAGTCCTATTGCTTGCGCTGCTGCATTAGCGGTGATCGAAGTGTTTGAAGAAGAGCAATTGCTTGCCAGAGCCAATGATGTTGGTGCCATGTTGAAGTCTGTTTTAGGCGATATGCAGGCTAAATACTCGCAGATTGCTGAAGTGCGTGGATTAGGTGCGATGATTGCTGTCGAGTTGATGGAAGATGGTGAGCCTGCGCCTCAGTACAGTGCTAAGATTTTAGCCGAAGCCCGTAACCGTGGACTGATTTTACTGTCTTGCGGCACTTACGGTAACGTTATCCGCGTATTGGTACCGTTAACGGCTCCTGATGAGCAAATCCATGCTGGGCTTGCCATTATGGATGCGACATTTAATAGTGTCTTCAATTAAATTTATCCTGATCTAGTCGTTTCGATAACATCCCGCATTAAGCGGGATTTTTTTTAATCCATGGTTTGGTTGAATATTGAGGGTTGTTGGCGATCGTTCACGACCACAAAGCATTAGGTCGGCAGATATTGCCAAACATACACGTGAGAGTGTTAATCGACAATATGGCGAAATTAAAAGTGGCGTCACCGCGGTCAATCAAATGATTGCCACCGCGCTTGAAGTGGCTAAAGCCTCTAAGCAAACTGTGATGGAAACAGTAATGTAAACAGTAATGTAAACAGTAATGGAAACAGTAATGGAAACGGCAATGTAAACAGTAACAAAAACAGTAACAAAAACAGTAATGGAAACAGGGTCAATGATGGTCAATGTGACAGAGGTCAGACGCGTTTAAGCCAAGCCATGGTGTTTGTTGAAGGTATGTCGACTGATTCGGCTCAAGCTCAATAAGCTGTGGGCATGGTATCCCACAGCAGCGCCAATATTAGCCGTATTGTAGAGGAGATTAGTGCTATTGCTGAGCAGACTAACCTATTAGCGTTAAACGCAGCTATTGAGGCTGCCAGAGTGGGAGAATAGTATCAAAGGTGGCTTATAGGCCACCTTTTCTATTATCATCTTGGCTTAGATAGTTATTACGAAGACATTATGGCCGAATTTATTGCTCCTCCCTGCGATGGGATCATTGAAGTATTATACCAAGATGAACATCTACTGCTGATCAATAAGCCGACAGGATTATTGAGTCTCTCAGGTAAAAATCCATTAAACAAGGATTCTGTACACTACCGTTTAGTGCAAGATCACCCCTCGGCAACGTTAGTGCACCGACTCGACTTCGGCACCTCTGGCATCATGCTGGTGGCACTCAATAAAGTGGTCAATGGATTATTAACTAAGCAGTTTCAGCAGCGCACTATTACCAAAAGCTATACCGCAGTGTTATATGGTGACTTGCTTAATGATTGCGGTGATATTGAATTACCAATAGCCAAAGACAGTGATCATTTCCCGTTAATGAAAATTTGCCACGACAGCGGCAAACCGGCTCACAGTCAATACCAGGTTATTGAGCGACATCAACAAGGATTATCGACGCGGGTGACATTTACCCCAATCACAGGGCGAACCCATCAATTACGTTTACACAGTCAGCAAATTGGTCATCCTATTTTAGGTTGTGATTTGTACCATAATGAACATTCGCAGCAGATGTCGAGCAGATTGATGTTACATGCCAATGAATTATCGTTTACCCATCCTATGACGGAACAAAGGATTAATGCTGTTTGTCCAAGTCCATTTTAACGAGTTAGCTATTTAGTTATTTGGCTCTTTAGATAACAAACTGATTTGAGCCTGATGATAACTGATGCATAATCTATCTATTTTTCTTCTTACATAGGTGAATCAGCATGGTGATTTCATGGTTAGATGCGCTGGCTTTAACGGTATTTTTAGTCAGTTGGTTAGGCTATACCAGTTTTGCTCGTCGTAAAGCAAAAACCACCAATTGCATAGCGCGAGTGATGCATCAACAACGTATTCATTGGATGTCACAGGTGATTGCCAAAGAAATACGCGTGGCTGAAGCGGCGTTATTAGCTAATTTAGAACGCAACATTGCCTTTTTTGCTTCTACAACCTTACTGATACTTGCCGGGGTATTAACGCTTTTTTCTCAAGTTGAAAAGCTTGAAATTGTTATTGGTTCTATTCCCTTTACTGCATCACCTAACCATGCTCTGGTACAAGTCAAACTGGCTCTTTTAGCTGGGATTTTTGTGTTGGCTTTTTTCCAATTTACTTGGTCCATGCGTCAATATGGTTTTGTTAATATTATGATTGGTGCTGCGCCACTGGATAAAACCGGTACCGATAAAAATATGCTCGGCTATGCAAGGCAAATGGCGGTCGTACAAGATCAAGCTGCTCACTCATATAACTATGGCTTACGTTCTTATTATTATTCTATGGCAGCATTGTGTTGGTTTATGCATCCCGGGATGTTGATTTTTGCCAGTTTATTCGTGGTATATACCTTATATCAACGGGAATTTAATTCCCGCGCGGTGCAAGCTATTACTCTTGCACAAGCACATTTAGAGCAAGACCCTGCGTATAGGCTGAATGAATAAAGCGGAGTTACAACGAATTTCAGACACAAAAAAGCCCATTTTTCAATGGGCTTTTTTGTTTTCTAATTGGTGGCCCCTCCCAGACTCGAACTGGGGACCTGACGATTATGAGTCTAATTTATCACTAAACTCCAGTGAACCGCAATGTACTTTAACGTGCTATTTTTGATGTGTAACCATCTGATTTAAAGTTATTTAATTTTACGTCCTTTGTTCATTGTAATTCATTGCCTATCTTGGTTATACTTTCAATCTGCTACATATTTGCTACACAGGGAGTGGTATGGCTGTTTCATCAAAGATTAATGCGACATCGGTAAAGAGTTTAACTGTTGACGATAAACGGTTGAACGATACTGAGATAAAGGGCTTCCATGCTCGAATTTCAGCAAAGGGGGGGATTTCGTATTACCTCTTCTACCGTCACAATGGAAAGCAAGTAAATTACCTTTTGGGTAAGGGGAGTTCAATCACCCCAACTCAGGCTCGTGATATGGCAAAATCACAAGCTGGTAAAGTTGCATCGGGTATTAATGTTCAGTCAGATAAGAAAGTCGCCAAAGCAAAAGAGCTAGCCAAAAAATTTAATAAGTTTTCAACCTATGTAGAAGACAAATATCACCCTTGGCTCATCGCCAACAGCACTCGTACAGCAGATCAAATCAAAAGTGTCTTACTCAACAACTTTAAAGAACTCGCTGATATGCAGTTATCAGAGGTTTCGGCATGGCACATTGAGCAATGGCGCTCTAAAGCCAAAAAGCTCAATAAAGCTGAAGCAACGATCAACTATAACGTGAACACGTTAAAAGGGGCTTTGAGTCGAGCTGTTGAGTGGGGGATTATTGACTCACATGAATTAGGGAAGGTGAAAGCATATAAACTTGATAACAGTAGAACTCGATACCTCACTCCATTAGAAGAAAAAGCCCTGTTAAGCACACTGACTGAGCGAGACAAGCTTATAAAATCAAAGCGTTTGAGTGCTAATGAACATAGGTTAAAGCGCGGTTATCCTCAGCAACCATCGCTTAGTCAACATACTTATGCCGATCACATCGAGCCAATAGTCATTCTTGCGATGAATACAGGTATGCGAAGAGGGGAGATTTTATCGCTCAAGTGGTCGAACATAGACTTCTCAATTAAAGTGTTAACGATTAAAGGCGAATCAGCAAAGTCTGGTAAAACTAGACATATCCCTCTAAACAACGCTGCTTTCAATGTACTGACAAAATGGCGTGAGCAAAGTGCTTTTACATCTTTTTTATTTGAAGGCAATGCAGGGAAGCCGTTAACAGATTTTAAAAAAGGGTTTTCTAAGGTGGTTGCAGATGCTGAGTTACAGGACTTTCATTTTCATGATTTAAGGCATCACTTCGCCAGCCAATTAGTAATGAAGAGTGTTGATCTAAACACGGTGAGAGAGTTACTAGGTCATGCTGATATGACGATGACTTTAAGGTATGCTCACTTAGCACCAGAACATAAAGCGGCAGCGGTAAACTTGATTGGTTAAATGATTGGTATATAGGGACGTTGAATTCAAATGATAGAGAAAGAATATTACCGTTTTGACGAGTTAGAAAAGCGATTTGAACTCTCGTTAAGCGACCTACGCTACCTTGTTGAGTCCTCCCAAATTGAACTGACATTTTACTTGGAGCAAACAAAATTGCTCATTGGTGGGTGGCTGAAAGAGAAAGGTTTTGTAGGCTTTGGTTCGGTTTATTATCGAGGCTTAATAAGGATTACTAAGCAAAAGCAAAATGTGCTTCTGTCCACCAATGAAACTTCGGTTGAGTACATTCGAATACTCAATAGAGAGGGCATATCGAATCCTGATGAAGAGTATCCTTTTGAATCTGACTTACCCAATAGTTATCTATATGCTTGGCAACCTAGATTACTCAAAACTATTTTATGGAATGAAATCCCAGCAAAGCTATTTCCTAAAGAGCAAGAGCATGGCTATCGAGTGTTAAGTAAAGGGATAAGGGATATTGTTAAGGCGGTAACAGGCAAAGAGTTAGAAGTTACAGATAAAAATGCTGAATTGATAAAATCTATCCCTGAAAAAACAATCTTTGCAGATGGTATTGAGCTTTGTCTTGATGATATCTGCTTGCTACATTCTGATTTGGTTAAAATTGGTGTAGTGAAATCTAGTGCTGCTGGGGAAACGTCTAAATTATCACAGCCCGTTAAAGGGGAAGATAGCACATCAAAGCGAATCGATGATCTAAGTGAGCTACTTGTCAGGGTAGTTGAAAAACACCCTGAGTATAACGCTAAGCAATATTGGCGAGCATTGGAACGTGAATCTGAAGAGGTCGAAGGCTTCAGGTTGATTGATAAATATAACATCCTTACTGAAGTCGAAGGCAATCAGATTAGGTGGCAAGATAGAGCAGGTAAGCCTAGAAAGTCCGTTAGCTTTTCATCATTTACAAACAGGTTAACTGAAGCAAGAAAAAAGAGTCAGACCGAAATTTGAATTAGTTTTCACGTATTAGCTCATCCGACTCATCGATAAGCTCATTCTAGAAAAAACGCCTTTTATTGTCCTCCATGTACTTAGAAATACATGGAGGCATACATGCCAACAACAATACCAACAGCAAAAAACAAACGCGCACTATCAGAAATAGAAACAGCCGAATATATCGGTATGAGTCGTTCTTTCCTTCGTCAGTCACGTATGGAGGGAAATCGCGAAAATAGAACCCCAGCTCCACCATTTATCAAAATCGGTCGTGCGGTTCGTTATCTAAAGGAAGATTTAGACCTATGGCTTGATAGCTTCTATCGCATGGAACACTTAGGGCAGTGTGCCGTAGGTGGTAAGCATGCCTAAGCTAACAAAAGAGCAGAAACGGTTTTTAATCTGGTTGTCGTTAACGGGGACTCACTTTGAAATCTGTCGTGAACTTGGTTATTCCTATCGACAAATGAATGGTCTTGAGCGGTATGTGAATAAGCAAGGCGAGCGTTATAAGTTCGATACTAGAACACTTCAAAGGCTTATCGATGCAGATCTTGTTACCAGTGAATTGATTTATCCCTTTGGAATAAAGTATCAGCGTTATTATGTGACCGAAGAGGGGCGAGCATGTGCAACTTTGTTCAGGCTTGGAGCTTCTTAGTGTGAGTAGCTTTAGAGAAAAAATCATTGTAAAGGCGATGAGTGATAATGATGACATTTTATCGCCTTATCTGTCACGTATTGATAAAGTTGATGCACGGTTCATCACTGCAAAACTAACACCATTTTCTAACTTGATTAAAAGCACGATTTTAAAAGAGGCATTCGCTAAACCAACACCTTATGACCGCAATCGTCATATCTTAGATACCACCACTAAGTTATATAAATTGTTACCTAAAAAGCTCGCACATATGTTTTTTTGCTTTGATGATGATATTAACAACAAAGCGAAAGAGTGCGCTGATTATGGCAGACGGATTGCTATCGACCCAAGTGCGATTGATTTTATTAATGTGCACCATAACAAAAATGATTACGGTTGCTCAAAGAACCCGATTAGCAAGGAAAATCCTGAAATATTCGGGAATAACCCTGAATCGGTAACCGAAAACAACCGAACTCACCCTGAAACATTCTGGAATATTCCCGAATCAATTACCGCATTTGACCGAACGCATCCTGAAAATTACGGGAGTATTCCTGAGTTGATTACCGCAAGTGACCTAACTCATCCTGAAATTTACGGGAATGTTCCTGAATCAATTTCTGAAGTGGCTATGCCTAGCTCCAAGGGGGCAATTAGTGATTTATCAATAGCACAGCAAAAATCCTTATATGAATTCTTATCTAGATATGTAGCTAGTTTCGGGGTTAGCCCAATTGAACCCAATAATAAGATTCAAATATCAGGCTGCATTAAGCGATATGTTGATAATCGCTGGTGGCTGAAAAAGTTTCGCAAAGTCATTACTCAGGCCAATGAAAAAGCGGCATTACACCTCAATTTTGTTAATAGTAAGAGACAGATTTACGCCAGTAATATCACGACTAAAAATCGAATTGCTCAACGGTTGAGAAATGAGCAATTATTAAGTTCGAGTGTCATCATTAATGAACTCGGCCAGCGTTACACTTTGAAGGAAGTCTCTGATTTAAATGTGTCTAATCCAAAGATTAGAAAAGATGAACTCATTTGTCGTGCTAGAGGGTTCGAGGATTTAGCTAAAAATGAAGGGCATGAAGCTTTATTTATTACTGTTACATGTCCTTCAAAATATCATAGGGCATTTTCTAAGTCAGGTGCACCGAATCCCAAATGGGAGAAGCTAATGCCTGATGAGGCCAATGCATGTTTAAATCATCAATGGCAAAAAACACGAGCAGAACTTAAGCGAAAGAACATCAACCCCTATGGTTTTCGTGTCGTTGAGCCACAGCATGACGGCACACCTCATTGGCATATGTTGTTTTTTATTGAAGGCGAAAAGCTTGAAGCCATGCAAGATATTATTCGCCATTACGCCTTAGAGGTTGATGGTGACGAAAGCGGGGCAGTTGAGAACCGTTGTGACTTTAAAAAAATTGACCCGAGTAAAGGTTCAGCCACTGGCTATATCTTAAAGTACATTGTTAAAAATATTGATGGTGAAGGCTTAGGAGAAGATAAGTTTGGCAATGATTCACTTCTGGTTGCTCAGCGTATTGATGCTTGGGCTTCATGCTGGTGTATCCGCCAATTTCAGCAAATCGGCGGTGCTAGTGTCTCTGTGTGGCGTGAGTTGAGAAGAATCCGTACAAAGCTTTTTAAGACGGATAGCGAAAACGATAGCTCAGTGCTAGAGCAAGCCCGTTTTGCCGCAGATAATAGCGATTGGCAAGGTTACACAACGGCTATGGGCGGAGTATCGACCAAACTTAAAGATAGGCCGATTAAACTGCATTACGAACTGAATATTGATGAGGAAACGGGGGAGTGTTTACAGAGCTACTATGACGGAGAGCTGATCTCTAAAATTAAAGGCTTATGGTTTGCAGGAAAAACCATAGTCACCAGACTCTACCAATGGAGGATAGAGAAGGTTTAGGCGCTTTTAGTTAGGCTCTTAACCTAAATAAAAACAAATGAGCACAGAAGCCTTAGCTCCCAATGCTGAAAGCTTCAAATGATAAAAATGAACAACACCTCAACAGCACTTTTAGCCAGAAACTAGGCTATAGCTCGAATCAAAAGTCCTCGAAACCTCTCATAAATCTTTTGCTAGTCGCCTGCCAGAATGGCAAAGATGCTTTTACTTGGAGTTCTGTAAATAACTGTACTAAACGCTTCAATCAAACCAAGTTGCACACAACTTGGTTTTCTTCGATGGGGGGCATGAATTAATTTTTCAGAGGACATAAGACCCTGTTTGATTCGCTACAAAAGTTAGCTCAGATACGGCAAAGTTATCTGAGCTAACTTTTGACTTGATTAAAACCTCGGTGTCAAGCTACTTAAAACTGTGGAAGAGGTGGGGGAAGTGGCGGAAAGGTTTTAAACCATTCCTCATGCACTTTACAGTTTTCACTATTTGGTTCAGGTGATGCTTGTTTAATACGGACGTGTAAAGGCATGGCTACACAGTTACCAAAGACTAGTGCCTCACCAGGTACTGACTGTTTAATTTTGTTAGCAAAATCATCTGAGAAATAAGGTAGTATCGAATAAACATAGTTCATATCCACTTCGTTCTGAATGCGGTGAACAATGAAGTTAGAGCACTGTGATAATACGGTTCCAGATAGTTCAGATGGGCGCTGTGAAGATATCAATAAATACAGTGCGTACTTACGACCTTCTCGAGCTATCTGTTCAAAAATGTTCTCTCTCAGAAGATACTTTGAATCTTTTTTAATATAGCGATGGGCTTCATCCAAGACCAGATGGATTGGTTTCTCACGCCTTTCTGAACCTTTAAGCTTTTTCCGGTAAGAAAAATGCAGTCTAGATGTCACAGAAGTTAACGTTTCAAGTGCATCTCTGGAAAGTTCACTCGTATCAATAATAACCATGTTCGTCTGTGAAGGGACGGCACATTTTGACTGCCAAAGCCAATCAAGGTAATCCTCTATCTTCCTAACATTTGGAGGGTTTTTTCTCATGAATAAGCAATTATCGTTATCAAGGAAAAAATCCAGTCGAGTCATCATTGTGGATGTGTATTCTCTGATTCGACCGTTACCTTTAGCATCCTCCTCAAGTAGAGCCATATTTGCCGCTTGCTTTAGGAAACGGTAGTCGAAGAACTCCTCAGTAGTAGCTCTATAATCCATAACCTCACGTACATCATCATCGTTAACTTTTGTTCGAACTGTTTGGAGAGCCTTCCTAAGCTTGTCCTTATTTTCACCAAATGAAATAGTGCAACTCGTAAATAATTCTCGAAGGTCTTCAAAAATACCTTCTTCTCGGCAAGCAGCCTCTAAAGCCTCATCAAGTTTAATTAGCTCCGAAATTCCGTAGATTATACTCTTTGCTGCAGTAATGATCGCTGTTTCGCTATCACCTTGTGAGTGAAGGGTTTGGAGTAAATTGCAAATTTTAAATCTCAGGTAGTTGATTAACTTTTGACGCTCATCCCCTGCTCGCGTTGAGATCATGTAGAATTTATAGCTTTCTTGTAGCACCCTATCCCAGAAAGGACGCTGAGTGGCATCCGTTGCCATCAAGAAGGCACTCCATTCGTCAATATTCATCAGGAAGTGAGGAAGAAAAAAAGGTTCATAACCATCTTCGACAGTTTCAATATTTGGCTTAAGAAATCGTACACTTAAATTTGGGCATTTGTCATGATGTTCAAACGCATTTCGATACTCGCCATTCACATCAAAAATCAAAATCCTAGATCCGATTGCTGAGTTGTCTTTTTTCTTATGGATTTCCTGAATGATATGAGCAATAGTATTCGACTTGCCGCTGCCTGAGTTGCCTAGTACAGCTGAATGGATATTGAAAAACGAATTGATAGATATATCGATTGGGTAATTAATTAAGTTCTTGCTCTCCCCCAAATAAAAGCTTTGGTGAATTTTATCACACAGTTCATTGTTTCTACTGGTTTGAAGTATCAACTCCATATCTTCAAACGTTACTATATTTACTTCACTGTATATAGCGGGAAATATTCCGACCCCAAGATTAAACAGGCCTTTCCTCGAAATAGTGCCGATAGGCTTCAGGAGTACCTCTCTAGTGCTGTCAACGTCATAAGCAGCGCTATTAACTTGCATGTCAGTATCAAAAATAGAAACTACTTCACAGATAAGCTGTTCACCAATCGAGTTGGTAGTTTTTAGATAACTACCAATGTTACCGAAATAGTAGATAACACCAGCAAGGTTAACTGAGTTGCCCCGAACTTCAGTTGAGACCCTAACTTTAAATTGGTTAAAGTTAACTGAGGTGATTGTTCCAATTCTCATTTATCACCTCTTGCTAGCTTAAGTGACCGAATAAAGTCCTCAAGCAAGTCGCTGTCCCGGCCCTTATCTAGATCAGGTATCAGCTTGTTAACGATGTAGTCAAAGTAATGGATCTTTATGGCTTTTGCTTCTTCTTTAATCGTTGGTTCAAACTCTCCATAGATTTGGTAGATACGCCTATCAGTTAGTTTTGTGAGGTTTTCTGAAGGGGAATAATTTCCAAAAATAACTACGCTTAAACTTGGATTCGATGCGAGTGCTGCATAAATAGCATTGTTAATGTGCTCATCGCTAAAGCTATAGCCAATTACAATTAAGACCCCATGTTGGAGTAATAACTTGGTTTGAAACTCCCGAATCAAATCAGCATAAGGTGAACCTAAACTTTTGTTTTGTTTTAAGGGGGTAGGGTAGATAAGGACGTTATTTTTAGGAGGTGTCTGACATGGGGCAACATCGATCTCCTTGATATTGAAAAAGGAGTTATCATCAGACTCAACCCAACTAATCGAACCATGTAGTTTGTAGAGATAAACCATATTCTCTAGTGGTTCATACTTCTCCATACCAGAGTCAATCTTACGGGAAAATGTGTAAGAAAAACGAGCGGGATTAAAGGAACGAGATAGCCCACTACTAAAACCATTGTTGTAGTTTATGTTCAGAAAGCCAAGGGCTGTTTCGCTTAATAGATCATTATTAGTGGTAAATACATTCACTCTAGCAAGGTCCTTGTTTCTCAACGAGAGCTTTTGATAGAGTTTTTTATATAAACTGAATGATTTATCAGCGCCACTTGCATTACAGTCAATGTTAATGGATATATATATCTGGGACTCGATTAGATTGATTAAGTAATCATTAATGTCATCATTTTCCCCAACCCCTTTTAAATAGGAGCGCTTTGAGTCAGCGTTCCCAATATGTTCTCAAGATTTTTAGGTGAGTGCCTCTTAACATTCTGAAATCCATCTTTTAGTGATTGATGACTAAAACTACATTCATCTGCCGCTATACTAGCTTCCGTATCAAGACTATTTACCCTTCCCTCAACTTCTTTTATCAGCGGCTCCATTGCTGGTATGGCATCTGCACTCGCGCCAGCCCCTAAGAGAAAATGAAGATTTTTAATGTTAGTAAGATCAGACATCTTACTTCTGATTTTCTCAAGTCTATCCTCAAGCACATCAGATTCACTGAACAGCGAATCTTGACCTTGTTTGAAAGTTATAAGGTCATTTACGACTTGCTTTTGAGCCATATTTTCAGACATTGCTACGGGTTCCTTTTACTCAGAGCTAGTATCCATAAGATTTCATAATTGAGTTGTTAGACTTTTATTGAGGGTGAATAGCTTACTTCGCGCTTATACATCGTGATAGGTCTAGATGTTAGTGCCGACGCAAACCCGCAGTTATTTGCCGCAGAATAAATTGCCAATAAAACCTCTTGTTCAGCCTTTTATT
>NZ_JBEOPP010000061.1:0-27644 GCF_040310185.1 Shewanella sp. T24-MNA-CIBAN-0130
AGGCTTTTGCTAAGATTGTATAGCATCTAGCAGCGAAGCGTCCTCGAAGACCGCAGGTCGTCCTAGCAGCCGCAGGCGCCCTATTCCTAGCATCTAGCCGCGCAGCCCTTCCTAGAATAGACTTAACATGCCAGTGCGATGAAACATAAAATAAAATTAACCAAGCTGCGTGTATTAAAGACGTCAAGTGTACGTCGAATGATAAATCAATTAGTTACTCCAAGATTCAGATCACAATTGATAGTGTTTTTGCTTAATATAAAACCAATTAATGACTTAAACGCAGTATTTATAGGCATTAAGGCTTAAAAATCCATTCAAATAGGTAAGGAATTTTGCTACTATCTTGGGTCGTGAATGGGATGTCACATGTTCAGACTAATGAGCAAATATAAACAAGCGAGTCATAATGAAATCTTGGTATTTACTGTATTGCAAAACGCGTCATGAAATACGTGCACAGCAAAATTTGGCGTTGCAACAAGTCGATAGTTATTTACCTATGATCACCCAGCAAAAAACCGTACGTAACAAGCAAAAAATGGTTACGGCGCCTCTTTTCCCTAGCTACCTGTTTATCTATTTCGATCCTCAAATCACTAGCGTGAGCAAAATCCACAATACCCGTGGCGCTAACCGCATTGTTGGTTGTCGAGAAGTGATGACGCCCATTGACGACAGAATTGTTTCAGCGCTTAAACGACGAGTTCAAGATTATGTACCAGAAGAGGTAAAACCATTAGGCAAAGGCGATAAAGTCAAATTTGTCGACGGACCGTTTAAAGACCTTGAAGCCATATTCGATGAGAACAACCCAGATAAACGTTGCCATGTGTTATTTAACATTATGGGACAACAGAAACGAATTTTAGTCGAACTTACCAATTTACAAGCTACATCAAAAAATGACCCAGCAACTTAAATGGCTAAAGTAGCAGACAATCGCGATGTTTTTTGTAGGATATTGTCCATTCGTAAAATGAGTATAGGCAATTAACTGAACGATTTTAAGCTTGAGAGGTTGAATTTTAACCGTTCAGGCGATGTGGGTACTATTTTAGAAAAAATTACCACGGTTAGCGACTTTTACTCAAGCATCCAAGTCGATTTTTGAGTATAATCTTGCGCTCAATTATTGACTGCTATGGTTTTTAGCCAATAAAAATGAATATTTCGCACAGCGAAGGGCACTTTGGAAGCCGTAATCTATGGGCGGTAGCGTGCCTTTAAATCGATGACAGCCTAGAGCGCTTCGCTGCTAGGACGCTACGCGGCTAGAGGCTATAAAATCTTAGCAGCGAAGCTGTTCTTAGCAGGACGAAGTCCGCTCTCTGGCGAGCCTGCGAGTTCCTAGAACCTAGCAGGACGAAGTCCGTCCTAGAACTTAGCAGGACGAAGTCCGTCCTAGAACTTAGCAGGACGAAGTCCGTCCTAGAACTTAGCAGGACGTAGTCCGCCCTAGAAGCGAAGCGCACTATCCGCGTAGCGGCCTAGAATCTGGCGAGCCTGCGAGTTCCTAGAACCTAGCAGGACGAAGTCCGCTCTCTGGCGAGCCTGCGAGTTCCTAGATACTAGCAGGACGAAGTCCGCTCTAGAAGCGAAGCGCACTATCCGCGTAGCGGCCTAGAACCTTAATTACAAAAATAATATTGGAGATACCTGGTGTTACATAAAACCAAAAACGCATTGATAGCAGGCATGACAGCCTTTATTATTTTAACCACGCAAGCGCATGCTATTACCCCAACACCGCAAATGATTGAGCAGTTTAAACAATTGCCCAAAGCAGAGCAGGAGCGAGTGGCAAAACAGTATGGTATAGACCCTTCAATACTCTCAGGCAGTGCTAATAATTCAGCTGCTGTGACAAATCCTAATGTTGTTGAACCACGTCAAAATCAAACAAATGGACAATCAGCAACAACTAAAACAAGCGAGTTTGATTTTAATGAAGACAGCGATAAAGACGCTTTAAAACGTTTCGGTTATGAAATGTTCGAAGGTGAACCAACCACTTTTGCTCCCGTAACCGATGTACCTGTTCCAAGTGAATATATGGTCGGTCCTGGCGATGTCATTAAGGTTCAGTTATACGGTAAAGAAAGTAACGAATACAGTTTAACCATTAATCGTGATGGCACAGTGCAAATTCCCGATTTAGGCCCAGTATCGGTTGCCGGATTAAGTTTTGCCGATTTACGTCAAGAACTGTCAAAACGCATACAGCAGCAAATGATCGGCATCGAATCGAATATCACCATGGGTGAATTACGCTCAATTCGCATTTTTATCGCTGGCGATGCTTACAAGCCCGGTTCGTACACAGTATCGAGTTTATCCACCATTACTCAGGCGCTATTTGTGGCAGGTGGTGTTAATGAAATCGGTAGCCTGCGTAATGTGCAAGTTAAGCGCAACGGTAAGTTAGTAGGCGCATTTGATTTATACGATTTACTGCTCCGTGGTGATGCCTCTGGCGACATTAACCTTCGTTCAGGTGACGTAGTATTCATTCCATCTATTGGTGGCTTAGTCAGTGTGGCGGGTGAAGTACAACGCCCGGCCATTTACGAGCTGAAAAAGCACGAAACCATTAGTGATGTTATCAACATGGCCGCTGGCATCAAGCAAGGTGCGTATCCTAAAAATAGCAGTATTGAGCGTTATAATGCCAATGGCTTAAAAACCATTGTTAATGTCGATTTAACCTCTGCACAAGGCAACAACACCTTAGCTAAAGCGGGTGATTATATTCGGGTTAAAAATGCCTCTAATCAATATGAAGATGCTATCACCGTTGTGGGTGCAGTCGTTCGCCCAGGTAAATACCAGTGGAAGCAACAGCGAATAAGCGATCTACTGCCGTCTATTTGGGGCGATTTATTATTATCTGCCGATTTAGATTACGGTTTGATTGTGCGTGAAATCAACAAACATGGCGACATCGAAACGCTGCAATTTGCCCCTGGCGAAGCCATTACGTCACCCAATTCTGTGCAAAACCTGCGCTTACAGCCTCGCGACAAGGTGATGATATTTAATGTTAATGATGATACTCAAAATCGCTTTGAATTAAATGCACTGGTTAAAAAACGGGTTAATAAAGTTGAATCACTTAAGGGCGATTCATTACTGGATGCAGACCTTTTTAAAGCAGGATTTGAAACCTTAGACAGTACGGTAACAAGCAAATATACCAATCAAATAGCGGGCGTGGTAATAAATGTAGACACATCTGCAGAGCAAACGCTGGTTGGCAGTGAAGTATCTCAGATGCTGTCAAATTTATTTGAGGACAGAGACTTAATTAAACTCAGTTATGTTATGTCACGCAAAGAATTACTCTACCCCATAGTGACCAAACTTACCCAGCAGGGTGATGCACAACAAGGTATACAAATTGTCGCCATCAGCGGTAAAATTCGACACCCAGGGGTATACCCGTTAACAAACTCTGCAAAAGTTACCGACTTAATTAAAGCGGCTGGTGGTCTGTTAGAAGGTGCTTATACTGAGCGAGCAGAACTGACACGTACCCAAGCCACGGCAGCAATATCCGATATCATTCACAAGCAAATTAACCTTCATGCTGCCATTAATGGTAATCAACAAGAAAATATAGAACTTGAAGGTCGCGATATGGTGACTATTCTTACCACGCCAGAATGGCAAGAAAGAAAAGTTATCGAAGTCAAAGGTGAAGTTAAGTTCCCGGGTACCTATAACATCAGGCGCGGTGAGCGATTATCGGATGTTATCGCTAGAGCCGGTGGTTTTACCGAATACGCTTATCCTTATGCCGCGGTATTTGTCCGTGAATCCGTACGGATGCAAGAACAGCTCGAAATTAAAAAGTTAGCCAATCAACTACGTCGAGATCTGGCTACTCGTGGCATTTCAAACGATGGTTCAAGCATTAATTATTCCGAAGCACAGTTGATGTTAACTGACTTAGAAAACATCCAAGCAGTCGGTCGATTAGTTATAGACTTAAATGCACTTAAATTAGGTATTAAAGAAGCGGATGTTCAACTTGAAGACAGCGATGTATTGTACGTGCCAACCATTAAGCAAACCGTTGCCGTTATGGGTGAGGTTCAACACCCTACAACGCATCGATTTAAAGAAGGCTTAACCCTAGACGATTATTTAGTGATGTCTGGTGGCTCAAGAGAACGTGGCGATGAAGATAGAGTCTACGTCATCAAGGCCAATGGTTCGGTGATGATGCCGACTCACAATAGTTGGTTTAGCAATGAATCACAAATCTCCGCCGGTGATACTGTGATTATTCCGCTAGACACTGAGTACAAAGATAAATTAACCCTTTGGTCGCAAGTTACCCAGATTATTTATAACTCTGCTGTAGCCTTTGCTGCTATTTCAGGGATCTAGGCTTCTAGGTTACTAGGGCGTGACTTCGTCACTGCTAGGATCGCTTCGCTGCTAGGCCGCTACGCTGCTAAAACGGACTTCAGCAACGATAACAAGCGATAACAAGCGAACGCTGCGCTCACGGATAGAGCTGTCGAGCACCTAGGCACTTGTTTATTTGCTTGTTATTGTATGTCATCAATTACGGAACGCCCCTTCGGTGCTACGGATGACGGAACAGCCTGCGACCTATCGGTTAAATCCGTAAGCGAAGTGTTCCATTCTCCGTTTTTTTCTCTATTTTGCTTAACCAAGGATGGTCATGAAATTTCAACGTTTAGAAGTTTGGCAGCTGAGTTATGAACTATCTTGCTCTATCTATCTGCAGACTAAAGGTATTCGAGATTGGGGTTTTAGAGATCAGATAACGCGTTCAGGTTTATCAGTACCTTCCAATATTGCGGAGGGGATTGAGAGGAAAGGAATAAAAGAGCAAGTTCAATTCTTGTTTATTGCCAAAGGTTCGCTTGCAGAATTAATGACTCAGTTAATGATAGGACGAGACATTGGTTATTTAGATGCTGATTTTGTAGACGAAAAGTTAAAAATTGCTGAGCGCATATCAGCAATGCTAGCAGGCTTGATTTACCGCATTAAAAGTCATAGTCCATCATAGGAACGCAGCTTTGTAACGTCCTATTATCCCTGATTTTCTACGTAATGAGTTTACGAATATTCCATAATCTGTAATCGTTCTGCTCTCGGTGAGTTACGAACTTTCCGTAATCTGTAATCGTTCTACTCTCGGTGAGTTACGAACTTTCCATAATCCGTAATCCGTAAGCGCAGCGTTCCGTTATCGAACGTCAACAAAGAGACACACGTTAAATGTCTATAGAAGTTTCAAAATACCAACAAGATTCAGAGTTTAATTCACGCGCAGTGGCCGACGACGAAATCGATCTTCGTGAGCTTTTTTCTGTAATTTGGCAAGGTAAGTGGTTAATTATTGCCATCACTGCAGTGTTTGCTATTGGCTCAGTTATTTTTGCCATTAATCAGCCGAATATTTATAAGTCAGAAGCGCTATTAGCGCCTGCTGACTCAGAGCAAGGTGGCGGTGGTTTAGGTGCGCTGGCCGGACAGTTTGGTGGTCTAGCCAGTATGGCTGGCATCAACTTAGGTGGCGGTGGTGGTGTTGATAAAACCCAAATGGCAATTGAGGTGATGAAATCACGTCAATTTACCAGTGACTTTATTCAAAATCACAATATTTTGCCTGACTTAATGGCGGCTAAAAAATGGAACATAGCAGATAACAGCATCAGTTATGATGAAGATGTATACAACGCTGCCGACAATAAATGGTTACGTGAAGTTCAGCTGCCTTTTAAACCTGAGCCATCAATGCAAGAAGCTTACAAAGAGTTCAGTAAAATTATTGCCGTTAATGCGGCAAAAGATACTGGCATGGTTACTGTGTCAGTAGAGCATCTATCCCCTCAAGTTGCACAGCAATGGGTTAATTGGTTAGTTGCGGACATCAATAACGAAATGAAGCAACGTGATGTTGCTGAAGCCAATCGAAGTAAAGCTTTTTTACAAACACAGATACAACAAACGAATGTCGCGGATATACGCACAATTTTGTACAAATTAATAGAAGAACAAACAAAAACAATCATGTTTGCAGAAGTGCGTGATGAGTATGTGTTTAAAACCATCGATCCTGCGTTTGTTCCAGAAGAAAAAGCCAAACCGAAGCGCGCATTAATCTGTGTTCTAGGCACCATGCTAGGCGGAATGTTGGCTGTAATGTTAGTGTTAATTCGGTATTTTGTCAGAAAAGATTAACACTCTTTGCTTTTATAGTCTCTAGCAGCGAAGCGCTCTAGCAATCTAGGCTCAACTCTTTTGCCGCCTATTGGGACGGTTTCTAAGAAAACCGTAAAACCTAGGTTCTATGCAGGTTAGCGAAGATTGACCTGTCTCAAAATGAATTAAAAGTGTCTCAGCATGATTTATAAGGCTGAGATCGGAAACTGTATCTACTCAATTCACCTCGCCTAAATCGACCTCTATTTAGGCGACTTAAGACCTCTCGGAAACATACAAATGAAAATTATAGTCACAGGTGGAGCGGGTTTTATCGGCTCTGCAGTAGTGCGTCATATCATCAATAACACTCAAGATAGCGTCATCAATATTGATAAATTAACCTATGCCGGTAATCTTGAATCATTAGTGAGTGTTGAGTCAAGTGAACGTTATGTTTTCGAGCAAGTCGACATTTGCGATCGCGCTGAGTTAGATAGAGTCTTCAAACAACACCAGCCAGATGCTGTGATGCATTTAGCTGCAGAATCTCATGTTGATCGCTCTATTACTGGACCATCAGACTTTATTCAAACCAATATCGTTGGCACTTATACGCTCCTTGAAGCAACTCGCGAGTATTGGAACTCATTATCAGCTGAGGCCAAGCTAGCCTTTCGTTTTCATCATATCTCAACAGATGAAGTCTATGGTGATTTACCACACCCTGATGAGCAAGACGGCCTGAGCTCTGATGAAGCGCTGCCATTATTTACCGAAAACACGTCTTATGCACCAAGCAGCCCTTATTCAGCATCAAAAGCATCAAGCGATCATCTAGTCAGAGCATGGTTACGCACTTACGGTTTGCCAACGTTGGTGACTAACTGCTCCAATAACTATGGTCCTTATCACTTCCCTGAAAAGTTGATCCCACTGGTTATACTTAATGCGCTAGAGGGTAAGTCGCTGCCTATTTATGGTAAAGGTGATCAAATTCGTGATTGGCTCTTTGTTGAAGATCATGCCCGTGCGCTCTATAAAGTCGTCACCAGTGGCAAAGTGGGTGAAACCTACAATATTGGCGGCCATAACGAAAAGCAAAATCTTGAAGTGGTAAAAACCATTTGCAGTATTTTAGATGCCCTAGTGCCTAAAGAGACTCCTTACGCTGAGCAAATTACTTATGTAACAGACCGACCAGGTCATGACCGTCGTTATGCCATTGATGCCAGTAAAATGAGCAATGAATTGCACTGGGAGCCTGAAGAAACCTTTGAGACTGGTTTACGTAAAACCATCGAATGGTATCTAACCAATCAAACATGGTGCCAACATGTACAAGATGGCAGCTATCAACGTGAACGTTTAGGCATTAATTCTTGATAGTGTAGTTTTTGATACTGGGCATGTTTTACGTATAGAATTAGAGGATTTATGAAAGGAATTATATTAGCTGGCGGTTCAGGTACACGTTTATACCCACTGACACGAGGGGTATCAAAACAGTTATTGCCAGTGTATGACAAACCCATGATCTACTATCCACTGTCAACATTAATGCTTGCTGGCATTAGAGACATATTGGTTATTACTACGCCAGAAGACAATGAAGGTTTTAAGCGTTTATTAGGTGATGGTTCTGATTTTGGGATCAATCTAACATATGCAGTACAACCTTCACCTGATGGTTTAGCGCAAGCATTTTTGATTGGTGAAGAATTTATCGGTAAAGACAGTGTGTGTTTAGTATTGGGTGATAATATTTTCTATGGTCAATCCTTTAGTAAAACCCTAAAGAATGCGGCGAATAGAGAAAAGGGTGCCACAGTATTTGGTTATCAAGTCAAGGACCCAGAAAGATTTGGTGTGGTTGAGTTTGATAACGATATGAAAGCCGTATCGATAGAAGAAAAACCAACGAAGCCCAAATCGAGTTATGCTGTCACAGGCTTATATTTCTACGACAACAGTGTTGTCGAAATGGCAAAGCAAGTTAAGCCGTCACATCGCGGTGAGTTAGAAATAACTACCTTGAATGAAATGTATTTAACCAAGGGTAACTTAAATGTTGAGTTACTCGGTCGCGGCTTTGCATGGCTCGATACGGGTACCCACGAAAGCTTACACGAGGCGTCATCTTTTGTGCAGACTATTGAGAATGTGCAAGGACTAAAAGTGGCTTGTTTAGAAGAGATCGCCTGGCGTAATGGTTGGTTAAGTGCGCAGCAACTAGCTGAATTGGCTAAACCGATGATGAAGAACAACTATGGTCAATATTTAGCGCGTTTAGCGAACGGATTATAATATGAAGATCCTAATAGCAGGCAAGAATGGCCAAGTCGGCAGTTGTTTAGTTGACCAACTAAGCCCCCTGTCTGATGTCACCTTGTTAGCATTAGACCGCGTGCAGCTCGATATAACTGATTCAACTCAGGTTAAAAAAGTTGTCGCAGAGTTCAATCCAAATATCATCATTAATGCTGCTGCCTATACTGCCGTTGATAAGGCCGAACAAGAAAGTGAATTGGCCTATAGTATTAATCGTGATGGACCACATAACCTAGCGGTTGCAGCGAATGAAATAAATGCCACCATCATACATATCTCAACAGATTATGTTTTTGCTGGAGATAGTCTTGAACCTTATGCTGAGTCTGATAAGACCAATCCTCAAGGTGAGTATGGGCGCAGCAAACGGGCCGGTGAACAAGCGGTTGAACGAGCTTGTTCACGACATATTATATTAAGAACCGCCTGGGTATTTGGTGAACACGGCAATAACTTCGTTAAAACCATGCTACGCCTTGCTAAAACCAGAGATACCTTAGGGGTTGTTGCCGATCAGTTTGGTGGCCCTACTTATGCGGGTGATATAGCAAACGCCATACTTACAATCTCAAAGCAGATTACGCGTGATAATCATGCTTATGGCGTCTATCATTTTTCTGGTTTCCCTCATGTCAATTGGCATACTTTTGCTGAAAGAATATTTGAAATGGCATTGGAGCAAAACGTACTCGTCAAACCTATTCAAGCTAATCCAATAACAACACTAGACTATCCAACACCAGCTAAACGCCCTGCAAACTCACGTTTAAATTGTGACAAGATTCACAATGTATTTGGCATTGTGCAGAGTGACTGGCAAGCAGCGTTAGTGCGAATTCAAGAGTATTCATAAATGAAAGTAATCGATACGACAATCCCTGACGTAAAAATCATCGAATCTGCCGTTTTTGGAGATGAACGTGGATTTTTCATGGAAACCTGGAATCAACAAAAATTTGAGGAGCTCGTAACTGGTAAACCCACTAAGTTTGTACAGGATAATCATTCTAAGTCCAAGAAAGGTATTTTACGAGGTTTGCATTATCAGACTGAAAATACCCAAGGTAAATTAGTACGTGTCGTGTCTGGCGAAGTATTTGACGTTGCTGTAGATATCAGAAAGGGATCTCCTACATTTGGCCAATGGGTCGGGGTATATTTATCCGCAGAAAATAAACGTCAGTTATGGGTGCCTGAAGGGTTTGCTCATGGATTTTACGTTATTAGTAAAGAGGCTGAGTTTGTGTATAAGTGCACCGATTACTACAATGCTAAAAACGAAGCATCAATAAAATGGGATGATGAAATATTGAACATTAAGTGGCCGCTCAATGGGCATATCCCTTTATTATCAGAAAAAGATATGAATGCATTATCTTTCGAGCAATCTCCTAAAGTGGATGCTTAGAAATGTTAAAGAAAAGAGAGTGGGATTCCAAATTTTTTTCAAAAAATATTTGGGAATTGAATGAAATAAGTGACAAAGTCCAATATGAAAGCGGTTTAATTATATCCAAAGTTAATGCAAGTTCTTACGAAGATATTAATAAGTTAAATAGCTTTAACTTTAGATATTGTGAAGGTGAACTTGATTTTGAGTATCAGCTTTCTGATAGTGATTTATTGAGAGATAGCTTGACAATTGCTACTAAGGGTCAACTGCCGAAAATTCTTGATTCTGCTAAACATCTATATTCATTTAGCCGCTTTCGAGAGCCATGGTTTACCCTTGCAGAAAGAGAAACTTTTTATTCACAATGGATAATTAATTCTTTGCTGCACGGTTTTGAAAATTTATTTTTAATTGATATAAAAGATAATGAGATTAGAGGGTTTGTAACATTAAAGTTTGACGCTGATATTGCAAGAGTTGGTTTGATAGGTGTCGCAGAAAAACATCAGAGAAAGGGTGTTGGTCGAGTTTTACTGGATGCAGTGAAACATGAAAGCGTTAAGCGAGGCTTTATCAAGTTAAGAGTTGCGACTCAGCTCAGTAATAAAAATGCAGTTAAACTTTATGAAAAAAATGGCTTTGAACTAATAAACTCGTTTTTGTGGTTTTATAAATTAGAGAAATAAAATGATACCTTTTAATAAGCCTCCTGTAACAGGCAATGAATTGAAATATATTGAACAAGCCATGAACAGTAATAAGTTGTGTGGTGATGGATTCTTTGGCATTAGTTGTCAAAAATGGTTTGAAGACAGATTCTCTACAGTCAAAACATTACTTACTCCGTCGTGTACGCATGCACTAGAATTAGCAGCACTTTTAATAGACATAAAACCGGGTGATGAAGTCATCATGCCAAGTTATACATTTGTTAGTTCAGCTAATCCATTTGTATTACGTGGAGCAAAAATAGTATTCATTGATATTAGACCCGATACAATGAATATTGATGAAAAACTAATTGAGTCTGCGGTTACTACAAAAACTATAGCGATTGTTCCAGTTCATTATGCTGGAGTTCCTTGTGAAATGGACTCTATTATGGAGATTGCTGAACGTCATAATTTGGTTGTGATTGAAGACGCGGCTCAAGGCGTAAATTCATATTATAAAGGAAAAGCTCTTGGAACTATTGGTCATCTAGCTGCTTATAGTTTTCATGAAACTAAGAATTATTCAAGTGGCGGCGAAGGCGGACTATTATTAATAAATGACAAAAGGTTTGAAGAAAGAGCTGAAATAATAAGAGAGAAGGGAACAAATAGAAGTCTATTTTTTAGAGGTATGGTCGATAAGTATAGTTGGGTAGATATTGGTAGTAGTTATTTGCCATCTGAAATTCAAGCTGCATATTTGTGGGCACAATTAGAGTGCTTTGAAAAAATCAATGAGAAAAGACTTAACATTTGGAATAGATATTTTAGCGCATTTGAACAATTAAAAGAAAATGGACTGATTGATCTTCCTGTAATTCCAGATGATTGTATGCATAATGCGCATATGTTCTATATTAAAACGGATAATTTTGATGAACGACAAGAGCTTATTAGCCATCTAAAGAAGGACGGTGTGCTGGCTGTATTCCATTACATACCTTTGCATAGTTCTGTGGCAGGAAAACGTTTTGCTACTCTAGTTGGCGAAGATAAGTACACAACAACACATAGTGAAAGATTGTTAAGGTTACCTCTTTTTTATAATATGAAAGATACTGAAGTTGATCAAGTGATTTCATCAGTTGTGAGCTTCTTTGCCTCTAGTACATAACACATGTTTCATGTTGATGGTTTTACTATAATGATTTTTAAGGTTAAACAATGAGTTGTAGGGTTTTACATGTTGCTCCTTTGGAAAAATTTATTCCACCATTTATAAATTTATTTAGAACTGAGTTTTCGGGCACTGGTCAATTTTTTTATACATATGGGAATTTCGATAAGTATCCATATGTTGATGGTGAGGACTCCAAGCATGTATTCAGAACTGGAGGGAAGTTAAAGTACATATTTAATAAGTATAGCCCGTTACTAATAAAAATGTATAGGGCTGAAAAAATCATATTGCATGGTTTGTCTGATTTCTCTTTGGTACTTTTACTTGCATTCAATCCTTGGTTATTAAAGAAATGCCATTGGTGTATATGGGGGGCAGATTTATATATTCATCAGACTAGCAAAAAATCAGTCGATAAAAGCATAAAAGAGATTTTTAGAGGTTTCGTCATTAAGCGGATTGGTTTTTTAGTTAGCTATCTTGAAGGTGATGTGAATCTCGCAAGGAAGTGGTACGGTGCAAGGGGGACCTATAAGAACTGTTTATTATATCTAAGTAATGTTTACACTTCACGTCCTCAAGTGACAGTAAAAAAAGAAACAGTGAATATACAGGTTGGTAACTCAGCTGAAATTAGCAATAACCATATAGAAGTGTTAGAGGCTCTGCGCAAATATAAAGATGAAGATATTAAGATATTTATGCCTCTGTCTTACGGTGATAATAAATATGCTTCAGAAGTTATAATAAAAGGGCGTGATTTATTTGGTGATAAATTTGTACCATTGATTGATTTTATGCCATTTGATAAATATTTGGAGTTTCTAGATAGTATTGATATAGCTATTTTTAACCATAGGCGACAGCAAGCAATGGGTAATACTATTACGTTGCTTGGATTAGGTAAAACTGTTTATGTCAGGCAAGATACGTCTCAATGGGAACTATTTAAAAGCCAAAACATCGTCGTTAAATCACTTGATTCCTTTTGTTTAAAGTTAATGAGCCCAGATGTTCGCTCCAAAAATATTTCTGCAGTAAAAAATAAGTATTCAAAAGAGAAATTAATTTGCCAGTATAAGGTTCTGATATCTTGAATTTCATTGGATTTTATTCATGACACCAACAAAAATAATGCAATTTGCTTTAGGGCCAATTGGTGCTGCTATTTTAGGCTTTGCAACTTTACCTATCATTACTTGGTTTTTTAATGTAGAAGACTTGGGCAGGATCGCAATGCTACAAGTCGTACTGGGTTTTAGTACATTATTTTTTAGTTTGGGCCTTGACCAAAGCTATGTTAGAGATTTTCACGAATCTAAAAATAGAGCAAAGCTCTTTAAAACCTCTATCTTGCCTGGAGCCTTTTTACTGTTAGTGTCGCTTAGTTTGATTTTGATTTTTAATGGGCTCTTATCTGAGCTTGTTTTTGATGTTAAATCTAGCTGGTTGAGTGTGATGGTCGCTCTTGCAATACTTTCAACATTCATCTCTAGATTTTTGTCATTAATCTTAAGGATGCATGAAAGAGGTGTTGCATTCTCAATGAGTCAATTGCTTCCAAAGTTTTTTTTACTATTAATAATAGGTTTTTACGTTTTAGCAGGGGCGAATAAAAACCTAGAAAATTTAGTTTACGCTTACGTTTTTGCTGCTATTTCGGTGAGTGTTATATTTTCTTGGAATACTCGATTTGAATGGTCGAGTTCCCTTAGTCAAAAAGTAGACTTTCAACAGTTAAAGAATTTACTGTCCTTTGGACTGCCACTAATTTGGGGGGGAGTTGCTTTTTGGGGCTTGACTGCCACAGATAAAATAATGATTAGATCTTTATCAACCTATCAAGAACTAGGCATATATTCTGTTTCAGTGAGTTTTGCGGCAGCGGCCACTATTTTACAATCTGTATTTTCGACAGTCTGGGCTCCAACAGTGTATAAATGGGCAAGTAACGGAGAAAGTATGGATAAAGTACATTCTGTTACTCGTTATATTTTATTGTGTGTGGTCATAATATTTTGCTTGGCAGGATTGTTTTCATGGTTAGTTACTTACCTATTACCTAGTGATTATGCCGACGTCCAATGGATTTTGGTTTCATGTTTAGGATTCCCTTTATTATATACGATTTCTGAAACGACAGTAATAGGAATAGGTTTAGCGAGAAAAACATCATACTCCATGCTGGCTTCATTTCTAGCCTTGGTAGTAAATTTATCCGGAAACATCTTATTGATTCCAATGTATGGGGCTTCTGGAGCTGCCATTAGTACATGTATTGCATTTTTTGTTTTCTTTATTTTGAGAACTGAATTTTCAATTTATTTATGGAATCCTATTCCAAGGTTAGGCCTCTATGCTTACACTTCATTATGTGTTTTTGGGGCGGTAGTAAGTACCCTTTATGGTGAGAAAGTTTATGTCTATATACAGATATATTGGTTAGTGATGTTGGTTAGTTGTCTATTTTTCTTTAAAAGAGAATTCAAGAGTCTTTTAGTAGTAATGTTATCAAAAGTATATTCATTGAAAGTGAATGGCAAATGAAAATTTATTTTATTTGTCATTTGTGAAATTTTCATAATTTATCTTAGTATTTTAATACTTATAATATGATGGTTATTAATTGAGAGTTTAGTTATGTTTAGTTTTATATGTAAGGTTATTTTTTTGAAAGTATTAAAATACCCTTTAATTTTATTCCCTAGTCAATCCTTAATAAATATATTTGCTAAGTTTTCATTCGAAGTTACGAGTTATAAACTTAAAAAATATAATGTAACAATGGGGGTCGGAACAATAGTGATGAACAGTACATTCTCCAGTTCAACTAAAGGTGATAGTTTTTATATAGGCGATAATTGTACTGTTACAGGAGCTACTTTTTTAGGGCATGATGCCTCTCCAACATTATTTTTCCCTGCATTAGTTATGAAGGATGAACTCTATTTACCAGGTTCTAGAACATCATATCGTCATAGTATTAAAGTGGGTAATAATGTTTTTATTGGCTACGGTTCAATTATTTTGCCTGGTATAAATATTGGCGATAATGTTGTAGTGGCTGCAGGGAGTGTTGTAACTAAAAATGTGTTGTCGGGGACCGTGGTAGGTGGGAACCCTGCAAAAATGATTAAATCAATTGATGAATATAAAAGCAAATATGAATCATTACAAAAAGAATATCCAGAGAGGTTTTAATTGTGAATGTAAAAATGTCTAGAGATATAATTTTACTAAGTAATGCTTACTGGCCTTCAATTGGAGGGATAGAAAATTCATTGCGGCACCTAGCACAAGAGGCCCACTCGGTTGGCGATAATGTAGAAATTATAGTTAGTGATATAGGACTGGATGATACTTTAAAAGGACACTCGACAGAGTTAGTCGATGATGTTCTCGTTACTCGATATCCACTCCAGCCCTTTAAATTTAGGCTATTAACTACAATAAACATTATATGGTCTAATGTGTTGTTATTTAAGCTTCTTCGTCAAAAGAAGCTTGCCTCACCTGATGCAATTGTTATCGCCAGGTTTCATTTTGCTGCTTTCATAGCTTCGCTTGTTGGTTTCAAAAGTGTTAAATATCTTGTTCCATCAATTTTTTCTGAGCAATTTGGCCACGAAAATACAGGGCCTTCATCTTGGTCGTCAAGGTTACGTATTAGATTAAAAACACAACTTCACAGCACTGTTCAACGTGCCGCATTAAAAAAATCGAATGTCTTTGTCTTTAGTGAAACAATGAAAAAACAATGCGCATCTCTTGTTGGTGATGATAGTGTCCAATATTCTATTGTAAAACCAGGTGTCAACACCGATCGTTTTTACCCTATAGACGCCAAGCAAAGAGAAACGCTCAGAAGGGAACTGAACTTACCAATTAACGAACCAATAATTCTTTTTGTTGGTCGTTTTGTTAAGGCTAAAGGTGTTAGCTTACTTGTTGATGCTGTTGCTAATGTTAGTCAAGCGTTCCATTTAGTTTTGATTGGAGCAGGAGAAGAGTTAGAGAGCTATGAAGCAAAGATAATGTCGTTAGGTTTAGCTGATAGAGTATCCATTATTCCACCATTAAGAGATGTAGAGAAATACTATCGTTGTGCAGATATGTTTGTTATGTCTTCTAGCTACGAACCTTTAGGACAAACGATTCTGGAAGCGTTTTCTTCTGGTTTACCTCTTGTTGCATTTAAGAAATCAGTGAGTGTTAATACAGCCACGCAAGAGCTCGGTATGGATGGATTTATAACGTACGCGAATCTGCATAATGAGATTGAATTAGCTAAAGCCATTAACATTAGGCTATTAGCAGTACCTGAGTTTGGCCGTGAATCTCTTGCTGAACAATCAAAGGCTAAATTTAGTTGGGAAAAACTTTATAGTGATTTAGTTCGCTAATGAGCACGTATATCGAACAGGAAAAATCAACTCCTAGAGATATATCTTTTTCAATAAAAGGTATGATTCTATTTTTGCTTTTTATTATTCTGCCATTATTTGACATGGTGAATGGGTTCTTAGTTGTTGGTGATTACCTGCCAGAAGGCGGACTTGCGTCGCCATCTCAATTAGGTAGGCTCTCAGCGACTATGATTTTATTCCTGGTCTGTATTTTTAAGAAGCTTAATACTGGATGGGTTTTTTTACTTTATTACTTAATTGGTATTGAAATATTTTATGGTTTACAGCATTTACAAACATATGGTGTTATGTATGGAATAATGTCAGCCTATAAAATCGTTTATATTGTTCTAACATGTATTGTTCTTAAGTTTTACTTAAAAAATGAACGTGATTATCGTCTTTTAGGTAAGCTTTTAAAATGGAATTTATATTTAATATCTGGTTCGCTTTTTTTCACGCTTTTTTCAGGTCTAGGTAATAGTACATATGGGCATGGTTTTGGTACTAAGGGCTTCTTTGCGTCAGGCAACGGGATCGGGGTTTATATGGGCGTGATGACGTTGATCATGTTCGCTTTCAAAAAGTACAAAATATACGAAAATGTCAGTACTGTTGCGCTTGTTATATTTGCCTTATCTACAGGTGTTATTGGCTCCAAAACAGCGATGCTATTATCATTAATCTGTTTATTTTGTTTGATGTGGTTTTCACGTTATAGGTCTGTTTGGTTAGTGTTAGGAGTTGTCGGGTTTATTTTGATTCTACCTAAAGTATACGAAGTTTTTAATGTCGTATTTGATGTTGTTGTTAAGCGTTATGAAGCTTCTGAAAGTTTAATTATGTTTCTTGGAAGCGGTAGAATAGGTTATGTAGAAGGTGCTTTGCATGTTTTTTTAGCGCAGAGTGACGTTAATCTCAGGTTACTGTTTGGTAGTGGAGCATTTGTCTCATATCAAGTTCCGGAGATCGCTATATATGATACCTTAGAGACTGATTTGTTTGACGTACTGTTTATGTATGGCATTGTTGGTGTTTCATTCTTTTTAACTTTTCTTGTCTATATCGTTTTCAGTTTAAGAAAGCATTTTATCTTTTTATTAGCAGCGGTATTACTGTTTTCTCATTCTATTATAGCTGGTCATGTCATATTTAATGGAATGAGTTCATTTGCAATAGTCGTACTGTTTATAATTTCAAATATTTTAAAAAAAAGGCCGAGTAATGCTCAGTAATCTAATCAATTTTATGGTGGCACGTTTACGAGGCCGGCCGTTTAAAATCGATCCCTCAATAACCAGCACTGAGCTTATGACGCTATTAATCAGGCAAGGTATTTGTTTGTTTAGAGGCGTGTTGAGAACAAGGAAGTTGGTATCTATTGGCCGCTCGGTCATTCTAACATCGAAAAATCGTATCAAGCTTTCCAAAGGAGTGTCGATTGGGCGGTATTGCACTATTGATGCTATCGGTAAAAAGGGCATTGTTATAGGCTCTGCGACCTCGATTGGTTCCTTTTCCCTGTTAAAAGTGAGCGGTTCCTTCGTCGCTTTAGGGGAAGGAATAACGATAGGCAGTAATGTTGGTATCGGAGAGTTTGCTCATATTGGTGGTGCTGGCGGTGTCAATATTGGCGATGATACTGTAATCGGATCCTATTTTAGTGTTCACCCTGAAAACCATATTTTCGATGATATTTCTATACCCATTCGCTTACAGGGTGTTACTCATCAGGGTATACGAGTTGGAAAAGGGTGCTGGATCGGTGCCAAAGTGACTCTATTAGATGGTGCTAAAGTGGGTAATGGATGTGTTGTCGCTGCCGGTGCAGTTGTTAAGGGGGTGTTTCCTGATAATTGTGTTATTGGCGGAGTTCCTGCCAGAATTTTAAAAGAAAGATAATATGTCTAATAATGTTGATTTGTATTATGTGCACCTTTTCAATGATTTCAGTGGTAGTCCTCGCGTATTAAAGGATGCGATAGACAGTGAAGTTAATGATGCCAGTAGCACTTATGTTTTTACTAGCCAGCATGCTGGCTTTCTCGATAATGTAAACGCACAACGTGTTAATTGTTTTTATGCAAGAAGTCGTCATCGCTACATGCAGTTATGTTATTACCTGCTATCTCAAGTTTTATTATTTGGGACACTTTCTGTCTATTTATTGAGAGGCTTGATAAAAGGGCGTAATTCGACAGTGGTAATTAATACCATGCTGCCTTTTGGTGCGGGTCTGGCCTCTAAAATAATGAGGGCCAAGGTTATCTATTATGTACACGAAACCTATATTAAGCCTGAACTATTAAAACGGTTTTTACGTTTTTTTATTGAACATTGTGCAACCCATGTTATTTTTGTGTCTAAATATCTTCAATCTGCAGAATCTTTTTCAAAACCCGTTCAAAGCGTTATTTATAATGGTCTGCGCAATGATTTCCCTCTCATTACAGAGGTTCAGGAAGATTTAAAGTTTTCGGGTAAGCAACTGTTTTTTGCGGGGTCACTAAAATTATATAAAGGCATTGAGCAGTTGCTACAACTGGCTGAGTTGATGCCGGAGTTTAAGGTGTTGGCGGCAATAAATTGCGAAGTTGAAGAGCTAAATGAGTTTATCAGTGATAGAACCGTCCCCAATAATATGACCTTAATTGCTCGTCCAGCCAATATTCAAGAGCATTTTGTAAGCAGCTTTGCTGTTTTGAATTTATCCTTACCTAACGGTTGGATAGAAACCTTTGGTTTGTCATTAATTGAAGGGATGGCATTTGGTAGCCCGGTTGTCGCTCCCCCTGTTGGTGGACCAGTTGAATTTGTTAATAACAAAAATGGTTTGTTGATTGATTCAAGAGAAACTGAAAAAATTGTTGAATTTATCCGCTATTTGAATAGTTCTATCGACGTGTGGAGTTCTTTTTCAAAACAGGCATTTTTAACATCAAAACACTTTACTGCCACTGAATATAAAAAATCTTTTAAACATTATTTCAAACAATATAATTTAGTTTGAACTCTACTAAATGAGTAAGCACAATATTATGATATCAATAGTAGGAACTGTAGGTTTACCTGCTTGTTATGGTGGTTTTGAAACATTAGTTGAGAACTTGGTTGAGGAAGATTGTAACAAAGATATTACCGTTTACTGTTCTTCAAAGAGTTACGATAAAAAAATCAGCATGTATAAAGGGGCCCAATTAGTTTATATCCCACTTAAAGCAAACGGTCCTCAAAGTATCATTTATGATATAGCTTCATTGCTGCATGCTCTATTTAAGCAGCCTGATGTTGTTTTGATCCTTGGTGTTTCTGGGTGCATTTTTCTGCCTCTTTTTAGATTATTATCAAAGTCAAAAGTAGTTACTAATATTGACGGCCTTGAGTGGCGAAGAGATAAATGGGCAAAATGGCCTAAGCGCTTTCTTAAATTTTCAGAAAAGTTGGCAGTAAAGCATTCTGACGTTGTTATTTCAGATAATCAGGCTATTGCTGATTATGTTCAAGACCAATATGGCGTAAAGAGTACCGTTATTGCCTATGGTGGTGATCATGCTGTTAGTAAAGAAATGACTAGCTCTGATGATGGTTTTGCTTTGGCGTTATGCCGTATTGAGCCTGAAAATAATGTCGAGATGATACTTCAGGCTTTTAGTCAAACAGATAACCCCCTTAAATTTATTGGTAACTGGAATAGCAGCGAATTTGGCCGTTCTATGAAAAGTAAATTTTCTGTCTTCAATAATATTGATATTATTGATCCTATTTATGATATCGATAAACTCTCTGTCTTACGTTCATCTTGCTCTTTTTATGTACATGGGCATTCAGCGGGAGGAACTAATCCTTCCTTAGTTGAAATGATGCATTTCGGTAAAACAATTTTTTGTTTCGATTGTAACTATAATCGCGCCTCTACTGAAGATAAGGCAGAGTTTTTTGCTGATGCGGACGTGTTAGTCGAGCTTATAAAATTACAAGATACTATTGATAATGGTCAATCTATGCTTGAAATTGCTCAGCGTAGATATACGTGGGATATTGTTCGTAAGCAATATTTTGATGTAATGCAGTCAAGTTGATCCAGTGACCACTAGTTATTATTTTAAATAATTAGAGTTTTAAAGTCAGATCCATTAGACGTGCAGTGGTTCGCCATATTATTGAATCTACCAACGATTCAATCATAAATGTAGATGGTCTTACCTATTTAGGCAATATTTAGCCAAGGGCAACGGTAGCAAACAATGAGCGTTACCATTTTATGCAAGTAGACATTTGTGGTGCTAAATCTATGGCTGAGGTTATTGACCAATATCAGTATGATGCGGACATGCATTTAGCTGCATAAGTCCATGTTTATCGTTCGATTAAAGGCCCCAGCGACTTTTAAGGCACTCATCATAATGGATGCCTTTTTTTAAGGATTTATTAAGAATATGAAAATTGCTATTGCAGGTACAGGCTATGTAGGCCTTTCAAATGCTATGTTGTTAGCGCAACACAATGACGTGATTGCGATTGATATTATTGCAGAAAAAATTGCCATGCTTAATCAAGGTATCTCGCCTATCGCAGATACTGAAATTGAAGACTTTCTAATAAACAAATCATTGAATTTTACCGCAACACTAGATAAGAATTTAGCTTATAAAGATGCTGACTATGTCATTATTTCGACCCCTACAGATTATGATCCATTAACTAATTATTTTAATACCTCTTCAGTTGAGGCTGTGATTAATGATGTTATGGCGATTAATCCATCTGCTGTGATGATAATTAAATCTACAGTCCCAGTGGGTTATACCACGCGCATCAAACAAGAATTAGGTTGTGACAACCTCATATTCTCACCTGAGTTTTTGCGTGAAGGCAAGGCGTTGTACGATAACCTTTATCCGTCGCGTATTGTCGTGGGTGAACAAAGCGAGCGAGCTAGAGTGTTTGCTAACTTATTAGTTGAAGGTGCAATAAAAAAAGATATTGATGTATTATTTACTGATTCTACTGAAGCAGAAGCGATTAAATTATTTTCTAATACCTATTTGGCATTGCGAGTTGCTTACTTTAATGAGTTAGACACTTATGCTGAATCTCATGGTTTAAATTCTCGACAAATTATTGAAGGGGTTAGTTTAGACCCACGCATTGGTAATCATTATAACAACCCTTCATTTGGCTATGGCGGTTACTGCTTACCAAAAGACACCAAGCAACTTCGCGCAAACTATGCCGATGTACCCAATAATATTATTAGTGCAATTGTAGATGCCAATACCACCCGTAAAGACTTTATTGCAGAGTCCATTCTTAAACGTGAACCTAAGGTTGTGGGAATTTATCGATTAATCATGAAAGCAGGTTCTGATAATTTCCGTTCATCAAGTGTTCAAGGGATCATGAAGCGTTTGAAAGCCAAAGGTATCGAAGTTGTGGTATATGAACCAGTGCTTGAAGAAACTGAGTTTTTCCACTCAAAAGTCATCAAGTCGCTTGAGGAGTTTAAAGCCATTTCAGATGTGATTGTATCAAACCGTATGGTTGATGAGATCCGTGATGTGGCTGATAAAGTTTATACTCGAGATTTGTTTGGTGCGGATTAACTCTTCACTCTATCAATAGTCGGTACTATTAGTATTAATTTTTATGAGTTTGTAAATCAATTGTTTATACAGTGGGTGAGACAGTTGTGAGACACTTTTTTACGGCTCTTTCACCCTTCAACATCACTATTTTACATCGTGTTTACTGTTTTTTTTACCCCCAATATCACTATTTAACATAGTGTTTATTGCCTTATCCTCCGTCACGCCTGACAATGACCGAGTATCAAATACACTGTCATTTTCAGCTAAAAGTGTTTTCGTTTGCGTTAGGTATTGAGTCAAAAGCGGTTTTTTTATTTTTGTCGCGCAAATTAATCTCAGTCATATTGCTTAGTTTTACTAACCAGAACTTGTCCTGAATAGAGTCATTTATGTCAACGATTTCGGCTGTATTATTTGTATTTTGTGCTTCTTTCATTAGCTTGTTTGTCTTCAGAAAGCTCGCCAAACGCATTGGCTTAGTTGATAAGCCTAATGAACGTAAACATCATATTGGGCAAATCCCGTTGATTGGCGGTATTTCGATATACTGTGCATTCATGATCACTTTATTTATTTTTTTTCCAATTACTCGTTCACTGTTACTTTACCTTGCTTGCTCTAGCATCCTTATCGTTTTAGGGGCGCTGGATGATCGTTTTGATTTAAGTTTTAAAACTCGCTTGGTTGTTCAAGCGGGGATCTCGTTAGCGATGATCCTCATAGGGTATAAAAGCTTACATTACCTTGGTGCGATGTTTACGCATGAAGCGTTCACCATTCCAACCTACCTCAGTTATCTAGTCACTATTTTTGCCGTTATAGGGGCTATCAACGCTTTTAATATGGTCGATGGTATTGATGGGTTATTAGGAGGCCTGGCCTCGGTGACATTTTCTGCCCTGGGTTTGATGTTTTTTCTGTCTGGGAAGGACAATTTAGCGCTCTTCTGCATATTGTTTGTTTGCGCAATGCTCCCGTATATTATGCTTAACTTAGGCTTTCCGTTTGGCCGGCGGTTCAAGGTATTTATGGGGGATGCGGGCAGTATGTTTATTGGTTTTACCGCGATTTGGTTGCTAATTGAAGCCAGCCAAAGCGACAATGTGTTGGTTATTCGTCCTGTAACCGCATTATGGTTTATTGCATTACCGCTGATGGACATGGTTTGCATCATGACCAGAAGGATCAGAAAAGGTCAATCGCCTTTTAAACCTGACAGGGAGCACCTACATCATATTTTCCAGCGTATGGGATTGACTTCAAGTACCGCATTATTGGTGATTTGTCTGTTAGCTTCGGTCATGGCTGGTGTTGGTATTTTATCAGAGCTGTATGATGTTTCTGAATCGCTTATGTTTTTTTCGTTTTTAGTTACTTTTGCTATTTATTTTTCTGTCATTGCGAATATTTGGCGAATAACCGCTTTTTTACATAAAACCTTTAAGTTTACTCAGTCATAAGATGAATGATTTTGTTGGCTACCAATTTATTATAAGTATAAGTGCATAAGATTAATTATTTTATTATTCGTAAGAGTGGTAATATGATGCCGTTTTGATCACGGTTCGACCATATTTTTACACTGTATCGTTTTACAATATCTAGTTTTATATGTACTTAAGGATGAGATGATGGACTATTTAGTTCCGTTTATAACCGCTTTTTTATTAAGTTTTACTGCCATATTAGTATTCAATCCTATTGCTGCCAAGGTTGGCTTATTAGATACACCGAATGAGCGTAAATGTCATAATGGTGCGATCCCTCTCATCGGAGGAATAGCGATTTTTTTCAGTGTTTTATTAGCATCTAGCCTGTTTATTCGAAGCAGTCAAACCCTTAATTTGTACCTCATTTCGTCATCATTGATCCTTTTTCTTGGTGTACTAGATGATCGCTATGATTTGTCCGTTCGTTTACGACTAGTGGCTCAAGTGATTGTCGCGTCAATACTCATTTTTGGTGCAGGTTTTTACCTCACGACACTGGGTGATATTTTTTACTTTTTTGAGTTTAAATTGGGCTATGTTGGTATTTTAGTCACGGTTATTGCCGTTATTGGCTCAATCAATGCGTTTAATATGGTTGATGGTATTGATGGTCTTGCGGGAATGCTCAGCCTTGTGACGTTTACATCCTTATCATTTTTATTTTATCGTGCTGGAAATGATTGGTTTTTGTTACCTTTACTCTTTGATGCCGCTATCCTTGCTTATTTGTTTTTCAACCTCCGTTGGCCTTTTAATTCGGTGCAAAAAATATTTATGGGTGACGCTGGTAGTATGCTAATAGGGTTAACCGTGGTGTGGCTATTAGTATTAGGCACTCAATCTTACAATGTACATCAGGGAGATGTATTAAATAGTGTGTCGTTCTCGCCTGTAACTGCTTTGTTTCTGATCGCGATACCATTAATGGATATGACGGCCATTATGTACAGGAGGATCAGAAAAGGATTTTCTCCGTTTAAACCCGATCGTGATCATCTACACCATATCTTTGAACGTGCCGGTTTTAATCGTAAACAGACGCTTGTTAGAATTACTCTGCTGTCTTTATTACTCGCGGTATGTGGTATTGCTGGTGAGTTATATCAGGTTCCAGATTCGATAATGTTTAGTGTGTTTATCGTGTTATTTGTTGCTTACAATTGGGCACTTGCTCATGTCTGGCAAATTCTTACTTGGTTAAAGCGCAATGATTAATTTTTAGCATTGTAACTGTTACTCAAGTGTTCTATTTTTAAGGGGTTTAGATGAAAGTAGTTATTCCTGTTGCTGGTCTTGGCACGCGTATGTTGCCAGCAACCAAAGCGATCCCAAAAGAAATGTTGCCATTGGTCGATAAGCCGCTTATTCAATATATTGTCAATGAGTGCGTTGCCGCCGGCGTGAAAGAGATTGTGCTGGTGACTCATGCCAGTAAAAATGCCATTGAAAACCACTTTGATAAATCATATGAGCTTGAATCCACTTTAGAGAAGCGCGTTAAACGTCAGTTGCTTGAAGAAGTGCAAGCGATTTGTCCTAAAGATGTGACAATTATGCAAGTCCGTCAAGGTGAAGCCAAAGGCTTAGGTCACGCGGTGTTGTGTGCTTACCCATGTATTGGCAATAATGCATTTGCAGTTGTATTACCCGACGTGGTGTTAGATGAATATACCGCTAATCAAAAAACTGAAAACTTAGCTGCGATGATAGCGCGCTATCAAGCGACATTTTCCAGCCAAATTATGGTGGCCCCAGTACCTGAAGAAGATGTGAATAAATACGGGATTGCTGATTGTGGTGGTGTAGATATCGCCCCAGGTGATTCTGCTAAAATTAAGGCCATGGTTGAAAAGCCTGATGTTGGTGAAGCACCGTCAAATTTAGCCGTAGTGGGCCGTTATGTGTTATCTGAAAAGATTTGGCGTTTACTGGCGAAAACGCCTGCCGGAGCCGGAGATGAAATTCAGTTAACCGACGCCATTGATATGTTGATTGAGCAAGACACGGTTGAAGCTTTTAACATGACCGGTAAGTCGCACGATTGCGGTGACAAACTAGGCTATATGAATGCTTTTGTTGAATATGGCCTGCGCGATGCAAAGCTAGGCGCAGACTTCAAACAATGCGTTGAGAAAATGCTACAAAATCGATCAACCAAAAGCTAAAAGACAAACTTAAAAACCAACCTAAAATTTTAGTGCAGCTATAAAATTACTCGCTTATTGTCTTAACGACAGGCCCTAGACCCTAATATGCCGCCTTTATTTAATGAAAAACCCAATATCACATTGGGTTTTTTTTTGTCATTTGGAATATAACTTGTCTACCTGATTAACTAGAGAAGAACGGTTATTGATTGCTTTATACTTAGAGTCTTAATTGATGGCATGACGTTCTTCAGGGTTAAATTCAAGCCTAACCTAATCTCGAGTTAAGTGAGGGGATTAACCGTTAAAAACGGGTTCATTTCAAGTCTGCAATATCTAACTTGCCATGTGCTTTACTAACAAGGCGCCTTCTCTTGTTAATAGTAGGCTAAATGGTCGAGCTAATAGCTGCGTCAATCGCGAGGCTATTGTAAGGCAATGCAAGTCAAGGCAACGAAACGCAGTTAGCGGGACAAAAGGGCTTTGACAACTGTTTAATCCCGAGTTGATGTTAAATACCAGATTGCTCGCATTAGCGGTATTAGCTTTAGTTAGCGCAACATACTGTTGTGGCCAAACAGATTAATTTGCTAGCGCAACGTTTCACTTACAGTGACAGTCTAAAAGGTTCTCCAACCGACAAAAGCAAAGCCATCATAGTGGCTCTACAAGCATCTCCCCAACAATAATTAGTACCATAAGGGAAGGCGAGGTATTGATGGTTTTGTTAACATCAACGCAATATGTGGACTGAGTTTAACCCTCGCAGGGGGTTAACTATTTGTTTATGGCCATCCTGTAACGCACCAGAGTGTCAATATTGTTCAACAATTTTTCACATCAAATTTTCTGCAAACAAGTACGTGGCTTCACGTGGGCTATGCTCATTTGCTATGTCGAGTCCGACAATCTTGCTCGCGTAAAACGATGGCCGCGAGGATATTAAACGTTCTGACTGAAACTTTGGCTATTATGTCGCAAGCAATATGAGCCCTCAGTATGAAAATCTAGTATGACCACTCAGCATCAGAATATAAAAAGGCTTTTTAATCAATTTCAACTAATATTTGTGACCAAACGGGCAAAAGATGATGTTAATGGGAGGTTAAATGATAAATATCCGATTAATGTGTTTTTTTAACCAGAGTAAAGATATTGCCTAGGCAATATCTTTTTTTGTCATGAAAAATAATTACAGTATGTGAAGTGATTCACTGTAAGGGCGGTCGTTTATTATTATTATTATTCTGATCTATAAAGGGTTTGAATCTCAATATTAGTTTACTTGCGATGTATCATTTCTAAAATATCACAGAAATATAATGGCAAAAACATGCAGATTATTTACTTTTCCGTCAGCAACTTATTGACGTTTTGTGTATAATCGCCACCCTAAATGGGTTTTCGACCTAGTTTGGTTGTAAGTGCTTAAAAAATACACTTTCGCTTAATCTTTTGGCATGCTGGAGCCGTAACCTATGGGCGGTAGCGTGTCTAAATTTTAACGATAGGGTTCTAGAAACTCGCAGGCTCGCCAGAGGGCGGACTTCGTCCTTCTAGAGCGCTTCGCTTCTAGGGACAGCTTCGCTGCTAAAATTGAGCCGCTGCGCGACTAGGCTGTAGGCTTGTCATCTAGCACTACTTGGCTGTTGATTGTATAGCATCTAGCAGCGAAGCGTCCTCGAAGACCGCAGGTCGTCCTAGCAGCCGCAGGCGCCTTATTCCTAGCCTCTAGCCGCGCAGCGATCTAGGCGCTTGCTTTTAAAGCGCTCTAGGCTTTTATAATCTCTGAACGAACTAATAACGGATAACGAATAACGAATAACGGATTATTCATGCTTTTCTCAAAAACAACGATAAAGTAACGCTTTAGTCACTTATCAGTGTTTTTGACCTCTGCGACATAATCCCCTTTGCAGTTCTTGCTTGTTATATATTCCATGATTTAAATATGCTCAACTTGCTACGCTTCTAGGTTCTAGGTTCTAGGTTCTAGGAACTCGCAAGCTCGCCAGAGGGCGGACTTCGTCCTGCTAGAGCGCTTCGCTGCTAGGTTCTAGGAACTCACAAGCTCGCCAGAGGACGGACTTCGTCCTGCTAGGTTCTAGAGCGGACTTCGTCCTGCTAGGTTCTAGGGCGGACTTCGTCCTGCTAGGTTCTAGGGCGGACTTCGTCCTGCTAGGTTCTAGAGCGGACTTCGTCCTGCTAGGTTCTAGAGCGGACTTCGTCCTGCTAGGTTCTAGAGCGGACTTCGTCCTGCTAGGTTC
>NZ_JBEOPP010000062.1:0-27533 GCF_040310185.1 Shewanella sp. T24-MNA-CIBAN-0130
GAGTGTAATTTGTTTCATGGGGCTATGATGATCCCATTTGGGACAAAATCAAGCATTTTCAATGATCACGGGTATATGCTAAGCCCATCAAGTGTTATGCCAAAAGAGGCAGTCGCAACAGCCACTGATTCAACTGCAGCCGACGTTATCACTAACGCCATTAATATTGAGCCAACCACGGCACTTAACCCTGCGAATGAAAACTAATGCTTACTGCATTAAAATGCTTATGACTCATACCCGCAGATCTTTGGAGATTTCTTTATTGTCGAACTCGTTGTCATTATTCAATATATTTGTGTTTTAGTGATGGTTGATCATGGCGAGTGTATATATGGTCAGAATTAATAGGATTGTTAGAGTCATAAAATTATTATTAAGCTATTTATCTTAAGTCAAATTAATCCAACAAAGACCGAGTTGAGCTATAACTTATTTGTTCTGGATATTTTTTCTGGATATTTGTTCTGGTTATTTGTCATTAATGATAGCGGCTTTAGATTAATAAAAACCGCTATCATTTTTATAGGTAAATACTGAGCATTTTAGTAACCAATAGCGGCAGAACCTGAACGTCTTGGATCTGACGCACCAAAAAGACCTTGTTCTGTCATCATTATTGATTGGGTACTGCCAATAGATCCTTGTATTTTGACTTTGTGACCTTTGGCTTCAAGTAATGAAATGGTATCGCGATTTAATGTATGTTCTACCCAAATAAAGTCGGGTAGCCATTGATGATGCATACGCGCAGCGGCTGTCGCTTCCGCAATATTCAATTTATGATCGATGACGTTCATGATCATTTGTAGGGTAATATTAATAATGCGCGAACCACCTGGGCTGCCGGTGACAATATATGGCTTACCATCTTTCATCACGATCGTTGGGCTCATTGAGCTAAGAGGACGTTTATTGCCTTCTACTGCATTAGCTTCACCACCAATTAACCCATAACCATTAGGTGTACCGGGTTTAGCCGAAAAGTCATCCATTTCATTGTTTAATAACATACCCGTACCTTTAGCGACTAGGCCTGAGCCATAACTGAAGTTAAGGGTATAAGTATTAGCAACCGCATTGCCCCATTTATCGATAATCGAAAAGTGAGTGGTTTGATCGCTCTCATATGGAGCCAGTTTTCCGGGTTTAATTTCGCTGCTGGGTGTGGTTTTATTAATGGATATTTTACTGGCTATATTTTTAGCGTATTCAGGGCTTATCAATTGTTTCATGGGGACTGAGACAAAATCTGGGTCGCCTAAATACTCACTACGATCAGCATAGGCATATTTCATGGTTTCGGCCATAAGATGCAAAGTATCTGCGCTATTGTGGCCTAATTTATCAATGGGGAATTGCTCGAGTACTTTGAGCATTTCGATAATATGAATGCCGCCTGAAGAAGGTGGTGGCATAGAGACCACTTCATAACCACGGTAATGACCTCGTACAGGCTCACGTTCAACGACTTTATAGTTAGCAAGATCCGTAAGACTCATCATGCCGCCGGCATTGGTAACCGCAGTAACAATTTTTTCCGCGGTTTCGCCTTGATAAAATCCTTTACTGCCTTTTTCTGCGATTAACGATAATGAATGGGCTAATTCTGGTTGTTTAAAGATCTCATTGACTTGGTAATTACTACCGTCAGCATGGTAGAAAATTTCTGCTGAACTCGGCCATTGGGTGATCCGTGACTTAAGGCCACTAAGAGAGTTTGATAAATCAGAGGTTACCGAAATACCGTCTATGGCTAACTTCATGGCAGGGGCAATAACCTGTTTCATGCTCATGGTGCCATATTGCGTTAACGCAAGTTCCATCCCCATCACGGTGCCAGGAACACCAACGGCTAAACCATGTTCACGACTGAGTTTATCGACGGCATTGCCTTGCTCATCAAGGAAGATATCTTTATAGGCTTTTGCCGGTGCGGTTTCACGGTAATCGATGGCAATGGTTTTATTTTGCTCCGCTATATGCACCAGCATAAAACCGCCACCACCAATATTACCCGCACGAGGTAATGTCACTGCAAGCGCGTATGCCACTGCCACAGCAGCATCAACGGCATTACCTCCTTGTTTCAAAATATCAACGCCAATTTGACTTGCTAATGCTTCTTGGCTTGAAACCATGCCATGCTTAGCATAGATTGGCTGAGCCGTTGCCATTTCACTAAAAATGGATGTTTCGTTTGCTTGGCTGTCAGCAATATGAAGCGCAGGATAACAAAGTGTCAGTGTTAATGCGGTGCTCAAAAAAAGCGGTGTTAATTTAGGGAGTCGAGTCACGATCAATCCTTGGTGTGTATTGAGAAGATACTGTGATAGAACATGCCACATGAGAGCAATAATTGGTATGAGTTTTTAGGCCTAGAGCATTATTGATAATAGGGACAGTGTGGGTGAAAAAAACACAAGCACGAGTTTATAAATATAAGTTTATTAACAATATTAGTGATATAGACAGTAAAGTATGGCATGACTTTTTTGGCGTGGAACATCCTTTTACACGTTATGAATATTTATCTGCACTCGAAATGAGCCGATGTGTTAGCGCCGAAACGGGCTGGACACCTATGCACCTTATGGTGATGGATGCGGATAATGTTATGGCATTGATGCCGCTCTATCTTAAAACTCATTCTTGGGGCGAGTATGTGTTTGATTGGGCTTGGGCTGAAGCGTATGAGCGCCATAATATAGACTATTATCCAAAACTGGTGAGCAGCATTCCATTTACACCCACAACGGGTCAGCGTATAGGCTTCAATTCCGAGCTTTCAACCCTCGAGCAGCAACAGCTTATTGGCCATATTCAAACTTACTTGTCGCAAGCGGTAATTAAACACAATTGGTCATCTTGGCATTGTTTATTCACCACGCCCGATCAACAGCAACAGTTGACACAAGCCGGGGTAATGGAACGGGTTGGTTGCCAGTTTCATTGGCACAACCAAGGTTACGTTGATTTTACGGACTTTCTTGGCACATTAACCTCTCGTAAACGTAAAAACATCCTCAAAGAGCGATCCTTAGCAAGACAACAGCTAGCGTTTCGCTTTGTTGATGGCGACAAGGCCACTAGTGAACAGTGGCAGGGTTTTGTTCGCTGTTATCAAAATACTTATTTAAAGCGTTCTGGTCACACAGGTTATTTATCGCCAGCTTTCTTTGAACAGATAGCGGCAACGATGGGAGCGTCAATACGGTTATTAATGATTGAAAATATTGAAGGACAATTAGTCGCATCGGCACTGTACTTTGTTTCAGGTACGCATTTATTTGGCCGCTATTGGGGAGCATTAACCGAATGTGATGGGGTGCATTTTGAAGCCTGTTACTACCAAGGAATAGAGTACGCCATCGCCAACAAATTAGCGGTATTTGATGCAGGTGCCCAAGGTGAACATAAGGTGGCTCGAGGATTTTTCCCGGTTAAAACCACCTCAAGCCATTTTATTGCCCATGAAGGCTTTAATGAGGCAATTGGCCATTTTTGTGAGCAAGAGCAATCACATATTGATATTTATATGCAGAAAATGTGCGAACAACTGCCGTATAAGACTAATGATAAATGATAAATAGAGTCGTTCAGTATGGGTTAGCCTAGTGCTAACCAGATCCCAACAAGTACCATTAAGCTTCCCGCGATACGGTTCATTAAGCGAATGTTATCTCCCCGGCTTAGAAATAGTCGTAAGCTTTTACCGCCACTAGCATAAGCTAGCATAGAGACGCTTTCGGTTATCATAATAATACCGAGTAATACCGCCAGTTGTGGTCCTACGGCATTATCGACATTGATAAATGGCGGTAATAACGAAATCATAAACGCCCAACCTTTGGGGTTGGCAATCGCGGTAATAAATCCTTGGCTGATTAAACTGATGCGACTGGTTTTCACTTCAAGGCCAGTGATGATGGCCATTTTGCCTTTAGCGCGCCACATATTAATGCCAATGTAGCCAAGGTACGCACCACCAACCCACTTAAGAATGTCGAACAATTGCGGGTAATTTAGCATGATGCTGGCAACCCCAAGTACTGCTGCAATGGCGACCAAGGCCACGCCCACTAATTCACCCAACATCATCCACAACGTTTTTCGCACGCCAATACTCATGCCTAGGGTCATGGCTAACGTCATGCACATACCCGGAGTGATTGATACAAAAAAGAACGTCGGAATAAAAACGGCGAGTACAGCGTAATCTGGCATTGAAAAATTCTTTGGTTAACGAAATAGATGGCAGAGTGTAATAGGCTAAAATGATAAAAACCAGCATTTTGCTGGTTTTTATGTATCACTGAGTGTCTAAAAACTAGAGCACGCCGCGCTTGATTTGATCGCGTTCAATGGATTCAAATAACGCTTTAAAATTACCTTCACCAAAGCCGAGGTTATTTTTACGCTGAATGATTTCAATGAAGATTGGCCCAAATAAGTTTTTGGTGAAAATTTGTAATAAATACCCATCTTCATCACCATCAACCAAAATCTGATGGTGTTTGATACGATCGTGATCTTCTGTCACCTGTGGCAACTTCTCAAAAATGGTGTCGTAATATTCAGGAATAATATCCAGTGTTTGGATTGAGGTATCTTCCATTGCATCTAATGAGGCGACAATATCACGACTTCTGAACGCCAGATGTTGAACGCCAGGGCCATTGTATTCACCCAAATATTCATCAATTTGATTTTTGTTATTGCCTTTACCTTCGTTAATTGGAATGCAGAAGCTGCCATCTGGAGAACGAAGCGCATAAGACACAAGCGATGTTTGCGCACCACTAATATCAAAATAACGTACCTCGGTAAAACCAAAAATATCTTTATAAAAGTTAGCCCACTTTTCCATGGTGCCTTTGTAGACATTGTTGGTCAAATGGTCGACCTCCATAAAGCCTTTCTCAGGCGTGATGACAGGTTGCTCTAAATCGACAAAGTCAGTTTGATAAATATTGTTTTGTTCACCAAAGGTGTCGATAAAGTAAATTAAGCTGTCACCAATACCGTAAATGGCCGGGTATGGCATGTCTTTATTGGCATCATCTGCGGGTTTTGCACCACGAGCTACCGCTTCTGTAAAGGCAAAGTTAGCATCTTCAACGCGCCAACCCATGGAACAAATTGCCGGACCATGAGATTTTGCAAATTGAGCAGAAAAGCCTGCACGGCCTTTATTCAATAAAAAGTTAATGTCGTTTTGTTTATAGTAAACAATGTCATTATCTTTGGCTTTTTTTAGCATTGAAAAACCAAAATCAATAAATACTTGGTGCATATATTCAGTATCTGGACTGGCAAATTCGGTGAATTCAATGCCTAACAGGCCCAGTGGGTTTAGTTCGCTTGCCATTTTGTCTTCCTCTATTTTATGTCAACACGTCATCACTCTTAGGTGACTTGGGGTAGAGATAAATGTGATCTTAGTTTTCTAACCAAGAGCGGTTGTAATCATCACTCATGCAATTTTTAACATGAGAGGTTAAATTTAGTGGGGCGAAGGTATCGACCATCACCGCATATTCGTAGGTGTCTTTTTTGCCGATAGAGGCTTCTGTGCGACCAGGTTGAGGCCCATGTGGCACCCCTTTTTGGTGTAAGGTCATGTAACCCGCTTCAATACCGGTGCGGCTCATAAAATCGCCGTCGACGTAATACAAGACTTCATCGCTGTCGATGTTGTTATGGTAATAAGGTGCAGGAATCGATTTAGGGTGAAAGTCATAAGGACGTGGAACAAAATTACAAATAACAAAGTTATGGGCGCTGAAGACTAAATGCTCTGACGGCGGCAAATGAATTTTACCTACTTTAGGGGCATATTCGCTAATGTTGAATGCCCATGGATACACACACCCATCCCAGCCGACTAAGTCAAATGGATGCCATTGAAGTGTCATTTCTTGGTAGCGCTCACCGAATTTACACATTAACGGAAACTCACCTTTTTCAACCACTGCATCAGTCAAGGTTGGCGTACGAATGTCTCGTTCACAGTAAGGAGCAGACTCCAACATTTGGCCATATTCGTTTCTAAAATGCTTTGGCACTTCCACCATGGACGATGATTCGATAACAAATAAACGCACATTTTGATAATCGTTAAATTTCAGCTGGTAAGTTGTCCCGCGAGGAATAATTAGGTAATCCCATTTTTGGGTGTTAATCACCCCATATTCACTGAGTAGTTGTCCTTCACCCTCGTGAATAAACACCACTTCGTCAGCATAGGCATTGCGATAAAACGCATTGGTGTCTTCAGTGACTTTAGCGGTATACATCGCCACGTCATTATTGAAAAAGATTTTATTACGGGCGCTGAAAAAGTTGCCTTGGCAGTCGGCTTGGCGCGAGTCTATTTTGTAATTTTGGATCAGTGGGTCTTGCCATTGTTCACCATGAGATAACGAGTAAGGTTGAACGTCTATCGCTTTGGTTGGCATATTGTGATGGTATTTATTCGAATAAATATTCGAAAAGCCATGAGTTGAAAATAATTCTTCACGATACAGCTCACCATTGTCTTTTTCGAAGGCAATATGCCGTTTGGTCGGGATCTGACCTTGCTTAACATAGAATGGCATGTGGTTGTCCTATGGTGGAGCGACTGTGAGTGTCGTGATGTTTGTAATACGATTGGTATTGATTGTTATGGCCTAATCGCATTGGGTAAATCAATTTGTGATCTAACTAACAATTTAGTGGTAAAGATCAACAAAAAAAAGAATAATAAAAAGCTTAACTCAATCTATTTATTAGATTGTTATGTTAACTTTACATTAGTGTACGAATAACGAGACAGTGGAAATCTTATGCGAATAGATATTGATGCCTTTAATGTACTGCAAGTGCTTGTTGAAGAAGGAAGTTTTTCGAAAGCTTCTGAGCGCTTACATAAAGCGCAATCGGCGGTTAGCTATCAAGTTAAAAAATTAGAGCAACATCTTGGGGTCACATTATTTAACCGCGATAATTATCGCGCCGAATTAACCCCTGAAGGCAAGGTTATTCTGGCTGAAGGGCAACGATTACTGCAGCATTTAGCCAATATTGAACATCTGGCCAGTCGTTTTAGTCAGGGGTGGGAGCCTAAGCTTGAGTTAGTGATAGACGGTGCTTTACCGATGGAACCGATCATGACCGCGCTTAAGCGCATGTCAGAACACAATATACCCACTAAAGTGCAGCTTAATATGGAGTTTTTAGGCGGCGTACAGCATCGCTTTGAGCGCGACCAAGCAGACTTAATGTTGGTCAAGGATTATCGTACTGGCCCCTCGTATCATCCTAAACCGTTACCTACGATTACCAGCGTGCTAGTGGCGTCATCACAACATCCATTAAGTCAGTTAAAAGGCATTAGTTTGCCCGAGTTACAACAACATGTTGAGTTAACCATTGAAGATTCATCTCCTGGTAAACGTGACCGCGATGAAATGCAGTTTGGCGGCGATAAAGTATTTTATTTGTCAGGTTTTATTATGAAAAAAAATGCCTTACTAAAAGGTCTAGGTTTTGGTTGGATGCCGGATTTTTTAATTGCTGAAGAATTACATCAAGGGCAACTGATCGAGATTGATTTTATTGGTGGTAACCGCTTTAGTTTTACACCGCAATTAGTGTCCACACTTGAACGTCCGCTGGGGCGAGCAGGGCAACTATTTACCGAGCTTATTCTGCAAGAATTTGCTCGATATCAACAGCAACAACAATCAGGGTTAAGTGGAGCCGGATTAGGGTAAACATTGGCATAATTCTATTAACTAACATAGAGATAATACAACGTGGATCCAGTATGTTGATATATTGTTATGTTAAATCGCCGATCATTTTGTTACCTTAAATCATACGTATCGAGCAATGCCTTATCGATGTTGGGCGATTGCAAACATTAAATAAATTTTTAGGGAATGAAAATAAGCATGAAAAGTCATGAAGTAGATTATGAAATTATTGGTTCTAGCATGCAGCTGGTTGAAGTTGAATTAGACCCAAATGAGTCTGTGATTGCTGAAGCGGGTGCCATGACCTATGTCGAAGAAGATATTGGTTTTGAAGCCAAGATGGGTGATGGCTCTGAGCTAGAATCTGGTTTTTTTGGTAAGTTACTTGGTGCGGGGAAACGGGCCATTTCCGGTGAGGGTATTTTTATGACCCACTTTACCAATGAAGGCCAGCAGAAACGTAAAGTGGCTTTTGCGGCGCCGTTTCCGGGGACCATTTTGGCGATAGACTTAGCTCAACATCAAGGCGAGCTTATCTGTCAAAAGGACAGTTTTTTAGCGGCAGCCTTAGGCACGCAAGTGAGCATGAAATTTAATAAGCGCTTAGGAACCGGGTTTTTTGGTGGTGAAGGATTTATCCTACAAAGCCTTAAAGGTGATGGCATGGCGTTTGTGCATGCGGGTGGGACACTGATAAAAAAAGAATTGCATGGTGAGACCTTGCGGGTCGATACGGGTTGTTTAGTTGGATTTACTCCCGGGATTGATTATGACATTCAGCGTGCGGGCTCGTTAAAGTCGATGGTATTTGGCGGAGAAGGCCTGTTTCTTGCCACTTTAAAAGGTCATGGGACTGTGTGGTTACAAAGCTTACCGTTTTCTCGTATGGCTGACAGAATTATTGCTCATGCGCCTTCAAATGGCGGTAAAGATCAAGGTGAAGGTTCAGTACTCGGTGGAATAGGGCGGATGATTAACTAATCGGGATATTAGCATTGAGTGCTCAGACGATTATAAGTCATCGCGCCGATTTAGTCTGAGCTGTCCTTAAAGGGATTGAATAATTTTTGTGTGCCCAAAATGCGTCAATGGCAATTAAAGGTTGTCGATGCTATTAGGCAAATAAAAACCGATAGCATTAGGCTATCGGTAATTAAGAATAGCGGCAGTTCACATGTCATTAATAAGTGGGTTTAGCGATAATAGTTTGCCCGATAGGGGTTAAACTTAACAAGGCCAACTTAATGTGTTGTATCGCAAAGGGGATCCCAATAATGGTGATGAAACAGGCTAATGCATGCACTAAATGACCAATAGCGAGCCAAATCCCAAAACATAAAAACCATAGCACATTACCCACTAAGCCTAGTGTGCCAGTACCAATATCTTCTTGGCCAGAAATGTGTTTGCGGTTAACGGTTTCTTGTCCAAATGGCCAAAAAGCTAATTCGCCAATAACAAAACAGGCTCTGCCAAAAGGGATGCCAATGATACTGATAAAGCACAGTACCCCCACAAGCCACCAAGCAAGGCCCATAACAAATCCACCCATTAAAAACCAAGCAATATTAAAGATTAAGCGTAAAAGTGACATTTTCATTCCTATCAAGAGTCAATATTAATTACTATATAGCGATAACTAGCGATAATCATGCCATTATTATAAGCTTATGATTCTAATTGTTTAAATGTTATTTTCGACATTGAGTGTCTGTTAGGTCTGACAATTAATACAAATGAATCGATGAGAATTATCATTTTTTAGTTAAAATACCCATATTACAGTTGATTGAGAGAAGACATGTTTTCGATAAGCCCAGTAGAGTCGATGAACTTTGACGGCCACACCCTCTACATTAAGCGGGATGATTTATTGCATGCTGATTTCAGTGGCAATAAAGCACGTAAGTTTTATCATTTTTTGCATCATGATTATTCATATGTGACCCGCCTAGTAGGGGCCGGTTCTGCACAAGCTAACTCTTTGTATTCATTATCTGTGCTGGCTAAGCAGCAGGGCTGGCAATTTGACTATTACGTTAGCCATATTAGCAAATTTTTACTACAACACCCCCAAGGCAATTACGCTGCCGCGATACAAAATGGGGCTAATATTATTAATGTTGCTGAGTTGCCATATGCCGATAACATAGCCGGCATGCATTTAGATGATGTTGTGCAATACATTATGTTATCAACTCCGACTTACGCCGATAAACAACATCTACTGTGTATTCCTGAAGGTGGGCGCTGTGAATACGCAGAAACGGGTATTGCGCAGCTTGCGAGTGAAATTATTGAGTGGGCTCAGATTAGACAACAAATTAAGCTCATGGTTTTTTTACCTTCTGGTACCGGCACCACAGCAGCTTATTTAAATAAGCAACTAATACAACAGCTCGCTCAATTGCAATTAACACCAGTACTTACCATTGAGGTATTAACCTGCAGCACGGTTGGCGGTGATGATTACTTACGCCAGCAATTTTCACAATTAATTGATGAAGTTTATTATCCTCACATTGTTAGTGATGGGCATAAATATCATTTTGGAAAATTATCGCAACGTTGTTTTGATATGTGGCAAACCGTATGTCAGTCTGGAATTGAATTTGAGTTGTTGTATGACCCTGTCGGATTTTTAGTCTTACAACATTATTTGAAGACTAATACGTTGACTAATACTGATATTTTATATGTACATCAAGGTGGGATATTAGGAAATAAAACGATGTTGCCAAGGTATCTACGAAAGTTTTCAAATTCGATTAACGCTTCATGACAACGAAAACGTAGTCACGCTCTAATTTTCGTCAGATTTACGACGATTAAGAAAATTAACTCATTGATAAAATGGGTTTTGTGTGAGTTTCGTTAGGTTTTTTGTTCTTATTCGACTGAGGTTTGAACTGGAGTAGTCGTAAAGTAGTAATTCATTTTGCTCTGTTTTAATAAACATCGGTAATTGAGAGGAGAATACCGAGAAATGAGTTTATTAAATACCAGAGCAAATGATTAACGCTTAGCGTTAGGGATATTACTTATTTGCAGAGATTAACCATTTCATGAAGTTCATTGCTTCAATGCGCTTTGAAAAGGTCTTTTTGTTTTTACCTAAGCTGTCGGTAAAAGCAATTGAGTTTTTGTTTGACGAAATAGAATTAACCGGGAAGCTAACTGAGATTTCGTGTCCATTCATGTTGTATGACATTGGTCACACTCCTTTTTATATATTCACCATTAGGTGAGACAATTGTTCAATAAAATATCCTTGGCATTTTTTAGTGTTGCGAAAGATTAATGTTTCGAGATTTAACTTACCCTATCTTTTACTCACTAATCAAGTGTTGTTATGTCAATAGTTGATTAAGGTCTACTTTGTGTCAGCAACATTGATGTTGTGACATAACCTTAAGGCACTTGATACAAATGGCACTTAATTTTGTAAGTTGAACATAGTTTTATGACAGCAAGATTACGTGGATAGAAATTATCGTATCAACATAGATCAATTGAAAATCAAAAACGATGAACATAAGCTTGTCTTGGGTTTATTTACGAAGTGAAGTTGAGCAGACTTACAGGTAGGTAACCAAAATTAACAAGAAAACTAAATCTGCATGGATAATATACTGAGTGTTTGCATATGGCAATAGTCTTTTTCAAATTTTAATCAAATTAAAGCTCATTTCGATTAAAAAATAAGCAATGGGGCCAGCTGTGCGGTTGTTTATACTTAAAATAGCCTGTGATGCGGACATTTTGTAAAAATAGATGATGAGCATGCTCATCACTTATGCTCTACCTAACGGTGTTAACAACGTAAGCCCAGCTATGCACTAATCATGTCTAAACCACCCTAGCTTAACTTTGTTTACTGAAACAAATTAAGCTAAGGAACTTCAAAACGGAATAATAAACGTTTATTAAACCGCACCTATAACTCTAGATGCGTAGCATTGGCCCAGAACTTCAGCAATTGATGATTCAATATACCTTGCTAGCAAAACAAAGGCTAAGTTCACTGTTAATAACCTGAAGATAGACTGAATTTATCCGTTTATCACATTTGATATTACGATTTTAAATTAATAAACCAATGATTAATAAAGTAAATCGCCAATTGGATTTAATAACTTACTTATGCCTTTAGTAAAATATAAAGGGGCATCAACAATGGTATAACACAAACAGCCTTCAAGTGTTTTAGGAGAATGTTGATGTTCTTTGTCGAGCAACATAAAATCACCAGGTTTATAAGTGTTGTAACAGTCGCTGAACTCTCCTGCGAGTAGTAAGGTCAGTTCTGCACCTTTATGAGTATGCTCAGGGATCTCACCATTAGCAGCTATGTGTAACAAGCTTGCTCTTGCTTGCGGCTCACCGGTATCGAGTCGTAAACGACTGACTTTGCCAATACCTTGCCAAGAAGCGTTAATTTTTTTACGAAAAACTCTTGGCAGTGGGTAATGATGACCTTTAATGCTGACACTGTTATCTTCAATGCTATTGTCGGTATTAGGTTGCGCAGCTTCTAAGGTATCTAAGGTTGAATTCAAGAACTGGGCAAGCAATGCATCTAGCTGATTATTATCAGTGCTATCAACCGATTGAGGTGCCGCAGTTGTATTAAATTGCTGGTCAGACAAGGTAATCGTCATTTGATCGAGTTGCTGTTGGCAATGTTGGCAAAATTCGGCGTGAGCAGAGATTGCCATCGACATAGACAGTGGAAGTTCGCCTTTAGCATGGAGAGACAGTAAATGCGGGTCTGGGTGGTAATTAATCATAGTGTTTCTCCATAAAACTTTTTAATTTTTCCAATCCTAGTCGAAGCCGAGATTTAACGGTGCCGATTGGAATATTAAGTTTATCTGCTAACTCTTGCTGAGTAAGCTCTTGCATATAGATGCCTTGGACTACTTGACGCTGCAGAGGAGGTAACTCTTTCACGTGCTGTAATAATGTTGCCGATAACAAAAAATCTTCATCATTATGTTCAGCGTCATCGGACTCAAATAAAGGCCAAATATCATCACCGAATGAATCTTCACGGTTATGTTGTACTTTACGAAGCATATCAAAACATTGATTGCGCATAATGGTAAACACCCAAGTACTTACCGCTGCTTTATCAACGTTGTATAGATGAGCTTTGGTCCACACTCGAGTCATGGTTTCTTGTACTAAGTCCATGGCTAAGCCTTGTGTGCTTAAACGTTGAACCCCAAAAGAATTAATTTTTGGGGAAAAATGTGAAAAAAGCTTAGCAAAAGAGGTTTTGCATCGATTGTTAGCTACTTTCATCATTAATGCAGCGAGTTCATCTGCTATTGGATTGGGTTCGTCTGTTTTCATAGCACCATTTCGATTAATTAAGGGTCTTTGTACAAGAGACCTCTTATCATAACCAATTTGTACGCTTTGTGATTGAACATTTTCCATTATTTTCACTCGCATCCAATAAATAAGTCATTAAGCTTAAGCATTTACTTTATCTATGCCTTAGCTCGTTCAAACTGAACAAAACATAATTCACAAATTTATACGCTGCGTAGTAGAGTTCAGATCACTCGTTGAGATTATTTTATAATATCGAGTAAGAATGATTTAGCTAATCTATGGTCATGACTATTAATACACTGATATTTTTCTTTTGAACTCAGAGGGATAATTTCAAGCCAACGTTGACATACCCAAGCGATATCATTAAATTTTTCTTCCGAATAATGAGCAAGATGCTGAGGATATTCCTGCAAAATCTGCTTCAAAGTACTGCTGAGCAGCTTATCTTTTTTACGATCTATCTGATGAATGTGTGGTTGTGCATTTTGTTGTTCAATAATATCGCTCGGCCAAGAATCAATTAAGCTCACATCTGCTCGCTTTAAACCGTCATCATCAACGCTGATTTGGTTAATTGTAAATGTTTTTTGCCCTTGAATACTGATACCCAGTAAGCCGTCTTCAAGCATTTCGAAGTCGATTATCTTGGTCAATGTACCGATAGGTAAGATGGATTTGTTATCATCAGCCAACATGCATAAGCCAAAACCTAAACCACTTTTAAGGGATTCGGAGACTAAGCGTTTATATCTCGGTTCAAAAATGCGCAATTGGGTATACCCCTGCGGTAATAAGCAAATAGTTAATGGGAAAATAGGGATTATCATAGCTGCCTCCATATGAAACTTAGTCGGTAATTTGATCTGTCATACGCTTCTATATGGGTTAACGATCATCTTTCTCTGGGGTATGATCAACCCAAATCAAATTATTGGGATCAATCGTTAAAGCGGATAACTTCATCATAAAGCGTTGTTTAATAATGGCATCAATGCTGGGTGTTCTTGATAAAATCCACGCATACTTGTCATTAGGGCCAATGACGAGGGCATCTGTGTAACGACCATTTTGGGCTTAAACGATGTCGTGGATTTGGTATGCACCATAGAATGGTCCGAAAAAAGAGACTTTTAGCAATCCTTGATTAGCGCCATTAATGAAATATGCTTTGCCTGTTGCCTGATCCCAGCGTTGCTTATCTTGTTTATATCCTCGATTAATAACCACAAGCTTGTCACCTTGCGGGTTATACTGCGCGGTCACATTTGACATGTTGCGCTCAAATGAGTGATCAAGGCGGGCAATTTCATACCAAGTTCCTATGTATTGCTCAATTTCAAAAGGTTTGACGACATCAACTGGTTTGTCAATCAGTGTACATGCTGATAAACCCAGTAAAGAAATACTGATGCTAAAAGTGCTTATTATTTTGGAAAATAATGTCATGTTGAAGCCTTAACTGAATGGTTAATACAATGGGAATTTATTGACCCAGAAAATAGAGTACGTATTGAGGTTGGTTATTGATCTTGTTTAATAAATTTTTTTCATTTTCGGTCACATAAATCTAGGTCTAACAACGATTATTGGTATTTTTTAAGTATAATTATTATTAATATTTGAAGTTGTATATTAGGTGGAAGTCGTTCATGAAAAAAGTGCTTGATACGGTTGATCAACGAACTAAGTTAGTGGGCGAAAATCGTTTAGAATTATTGTTATTTCGCATTAGTTCAAGTCAATTATTTGCTATTAATGTATTTAAAGTCAAAGAGGTAGTTAACTTACCTCCGTTAAATACCGTACCTGGTAGCAATCCTAATATTTATGGTGTGGCTAACATCAGAGGGATCTCGATCCCGGTGATTAATTTACGTGAAGCGATTGGTTTTTCACCCATGCCGGTAACCGAAGATAGCAAATTGATTATTACTGAATATAACCGCAGTGTGCAGGGCTTTTTAGTGGGTAATGTCGAGAACATTATTAATATGACGTGGAGTGATATTATGCCGCCACCCAAAACCGCTGGCGGAGATAACTACTTAACGGCGATAACAAGAATTGAAGATCAAGGGCAAGTGCGTTTGGTGTCTATTATTGATGTTGAAAAAGTGTTGGCTGAGATCATCGATTACGATGTGAAATTAACCGATGGGGTGCTCGACGAAGCGTTAGCGACGCAAATGCTTGGCCGTAAGGTATTAATCGTTGATGACTCATCTACTGCACGTAAGCAAGTAAGAGATACATTAAGTCAGCTAGGCCTTGAGATTGTTGAGGCGTCAGATGGACTTCAAGCGTTGCAATTACTGCAATCGTGGGCGGATGAAGGTCGTGATGTTGCAAATGAATTATTAATGATGATTACCGATGCAGAAATGCCTGAAATGGATGGTTATAAGTTGACCTTCGAAGTTCGTAATGATCCCAGAATGACATCGTTATTTATTACACTCAATACTTCTCTTAGTGGTAGTTTTAATCAAGCTATGGTGGAAAAAGTCGGCTGTAATGAATTTATCTCTAAATTTCAACCCGATTTATTAGTGCGCGTGGTCCAAGATCGTTTGCGCACTCTTATTGGCTAAATATTGGCTAGTCGCTAGGTCGTTTATTGGTCCATATCTTCGATTAACTCATCAAGAATAAGACGTTGATGTCCGGGGGTAACACCAATATTAAGCCGAGCGATTTTAACCGCATGACCAAATTGGGCTTTACCAAGCAGGGTAATGAGCTGCTGCAAAAAGCCACTGTCTAAAGACAAGGTTTGGCTATAGTGGCTAATGGCTTTGGTTAATGAGGTAAATACAATATCGTCAAACTCAAAACCGGTTTGATATTGACTACTATTACCGGCGATTTCCCCCTCGAGTAATACACCGTCAAGACTTAATGGCCAACCCCGAGCATTAATACGACCTTGGGCGATTTGATACATCATCCAAGCACTTTTCTTAAAGCCACCAAAAATCATACAATCAAATTCAGATTCTTTGAGTTCTTGCTCCGTCCAGTTAATGCCAATGGCTAAGTCTTTGCGATATAGGTGCATTAAATTATCTTTCACCGCATCACGACAATCCCAAATAGAGGTCAGCAGATTTTTCTTGGCTAACATATGGCATTCTTGGCAAGCGGGAATGGCTAGAGAGGGATGGGGAGTATGAGTCATTCTATAGTAATCAAAGGTATGGTTACTTGGCTCGTAGCAAAACCAACAAGTGTGGCGTTTGTCAAAAGGAACATCAATCAGAGTAGGCATGGGCACAGTATTATCAATAGGCTGTTCAATGACTCACAGCCTAGGTAGTAAGATTAAATTAACGTCGACTATTCTTGTTCAAAATCAACTAATTCTTTAGCCAGTACGATGGGGTCGATTTCTAGGCATTCTTGCTCTGCTTCCCAGTCAACACCAATTAATACGCCATCATCATTTAAGTCACTTACCCAGTATTCTAAAAATTCAGCCAGAGTGATGGTCACGGCATTGTAGTCAGCCCATTCATCAGTGCAGTGACTTTTTGCCGCAGTTTCACTTGACCAAAGTGGCATAACATCAGTTTCTTCAAATTCTGATGAGTCACATACAACCCAACCCTCACCGGTTTCATCTTGTAAGCCCCATAAGACTTGATGTTGTTTTACGCTTTCGATAAAGCCTGTTAATGCTGCTGTCTGTTCGGTCATGATAAATCGCTTAAATGAGTGAAAATTAAAATCATTATACGGACTCAATGAATAAGGAAAAGGCTTAATTAATGAAAATTTTATTATGTGAATTCTCGGTTGATATTTAGAGAGTAAATTCACTTCTTATCTGTTCACTTAACTGGGATGTTGCGCAACACTGGCCAATAGCATGACTGAAGGTATCGTTGCTGTAATTCTTATCTTCAGGCAACGTTATGTCACATCATACTCGTCTAAATAGCATACTGAAGCCTGTCTTTGGGGCGAGACTCAGGTATTTAAGTTGTTTAATATCTTAATTTATAATTGTGTCAACATGATACCGCGAACTGAAAAGCTTGAGTGGCACTGAGTGAACATATAATGATTGCTATTGTTATAACCTGTTTTTTTGTTTGTTAATTAAATTTTGTATAAATAAACAGGCTTTAATGATGACAGCTCTTGTTTCCTGATGGGCAATCAGTCACGATATTCATTATTCATTTTGTGCTAATTAAGTGTTGTTTCATGACGAAAAAAAGTCGGGTTCCTGTGTTTGTTGCTTCAATCATTTTATCTTGTACTGTGCTCAGTGCCTGTACGGCTTCGGCAACACCAAAGGTCAGTAATACGGTTGAGCCTGCCGATGACTTTGCCCAATGTGTGGTCAGATTACAGCAAAAAGCCAAGGATGCTGGAATTTCACAAGATATAATTGATACCACTGTGGCTCAGTTAACGTATGTGCCACGAGTGATTGAATTAGACAATCAACAACCAGAATTTACCACGACATTTGGTGATTATTTTGATAAGCGTGTGACCCCTTGGCGAGTTGAGCAAGGTCGAAAATTAATGGCTAAACATCAACCTTTATTAAACACGCTAACAAAAAAGTATGGGGTTCCAGGCCAGTATATTATGGCCTTTTGGGGGCTTGAAACCAATTTTGGCAGTTACAAAGGCAGCATGTCAGTGCTCGACTCACTGGCAACCTTGGCGTGCGACCCTCGTAGAAGTGATTATTTTACCGGTGAGTTACTACAAGCGCTTAAGCTAAAACAGCAATATCATTTTGATGATAAGAAAATGGTCGGTTCATGGGCTGGTGCGATGGGGCACACTCAGTTTATGCCGACCAACTACCGAAAATATGCGGTAGATGGCGATGGCGATGGGATTGCTGATCTGTGGAATAGTACCGATGATGCACTGACGTCAGCGGCAAACTTTTTACAACATCTAGGTTGGAAAGCCGATGAACGATGGGGGCGCGAAGTGTTGTTGCCTGATGATTATCCGTTTTCTTATTTAGGCGGCAAACATGTCTTACCACTCGTTAAATGGCATGAGCTTAATATTACCCAAGCGAATGGTCAGCCGTTATCTACACCAGACATGCAAGCGGCATTATATTTACCGGCAGGACATACAGGGCCAGCCTTCTTAGGTTATGACAACTTTAACGTGATTATGCGTTGGAATCGTTCTGAGTTTTATGCCATTGCGGTGGGCCATTTAGCCGACCGCATCAATGGCGCGTTACCATTAACACGCGCTGTGCCTAAACAAGCAAGGTTAAGCCGAGACACGGTAAAAAAATTACAGCAAAAGCTGAATGATGCTGGATTTGATGTCGGTGAGCCAGATGGTATTTTAGGTCGAAATTCAGTGTTAGGTTTGCAAGCCTTTCAACAGAAAAAAGGGCTTGTTGCTGATGGTTTCCCTGACGTACAAACATTTACCGCCTTGGGTATTAAACGATAGTGACGAGGTTATTGGCCACTTTTTTGTGGATGCATTAGCACGCTTTTGCTAAGCTTCGGCAAATTTTAGATTTAAGGAACGATAATGAGCATTAAAGACGATATGGTCGTGCAGTTTAATTACTCGCTACGTGATGAAAAAGGCGATGTGATTGAATCAAACGAAGGTCTTGAACCGATATCATATTTGCATGGTCATGACAACATGATGCCAGGTATCGAAGATGCTATTAATGGTAAACAAATTGGCGAGAAGTTCACCATTACGCCTCCTGCTGCCGATACCTATGGTGAACGCCAAGCTGATGCTGAACAACGCGTATCGGTGAAACATCTTGTTGGTGCAAAAGTATGGAAACCTGGCATGGCTGCTGTTGTTAATACTGACGAGGGCAAACGTCAAGTTACCATCATTAAAGTGGGTAAATTTATGGCAACGGTAGATGTGAATCATCCTCTATCAGGACGAGAATTAACCTTCGACATTGAAATTGTCGGTGCTCGTGACGCGTCAGATGAAGAAATTGCTCATGGCCATGCCCATGGTGCAGGTGGTCATCACCACTAATGAGTTTAATTTACTGTTAATGCTAAATTTAGGCGTAAATTAATTGGTGTATAAATCCCAAGTGAACACTTGGGATTTTTGTTTTTACAGTGAGTTATTATGGTTATTGATTTTTCTTTGGGTAGAATTATTGTTACTGTGCATGAAATTCAGTGCCGGTTTCATGATAGTCAATTGGTGCTCGCTGCATCAGTAGATGATATTAGTTGTTTTCATCAAGGGTTAGTGATTGTAGCCGATGCAGGGACGGTAAGGTGGAGTCTCAAACTCGATAATCCGTCGCAATTAGAGGCGTTACTTAACCACACCGGGATCCACGCGCAATAACTCATCAACATACGCCAAATCAAGCTTGCTGTTTGTATAGCTAACAAGGCGTATTGACGAGTCAATAGCGAGTCTATTGCACGTCAATACAAGGTAGAAAAGGCACAAACCACTTTTTTATAAGCATTTATTAGCCTATATGAGGTTAATTAGATTAGTTAAGTTGTCAGATCCGCACGGTTATGTGGTCGTAAATAGTCAATATCTGGACCAATAGGGACGATTTGAGTTGGATTGATATGTTGATGGCTGAAGTAATAATGCTGTTTTATATGGGTCATATTGACCGTTGCGGCAATGCCGGGTTGTTGATATAAATCACGTAAGTAAGCAGAAATATTTGGCATGCTTTCAATGGTATTGCGGTTGGTTTTGAAATGACCGACATAAACGCTGTCAAACCGGATTAATGTGGTGAACAGGCGCCAATCAGCTTCGGTTATGTGCTCACCCAACAAATAGCGTGTTCCTGTTAAGCGTGATTCAATGGTATCCAATGCCGAAAATAATGCACTGAACGCTTCTTCATAAGCCGCTTGTGAAGTCGCAAAACCGCTACGATACACCCCATTATTTATCTTATCGTAAATGAAGTTATTGAGTTCATCTATCTGCTGTTGCAATGCTTGGGGATAATAATCGAGGTCATTCCCCGTGAGATGATTGAAGGCACTGTTAAACATTCTGATGATTTCAGATGATTCATTACTGACAATGGTGTTGGTTTTTTTGTCCCACAGCAACGGCACCGTGACTCGACCATTATATTGAGGTTTGGCAAACTGATACAGCTGGTACAAAAAATCCTTTTGATACAAAGGATCCGCTTGTGCCCCGGTAATATGTCGGCCAATGCGGGATCCATTTGCATTGGCAAATTCCCAGCCATTTTCTCGCATATGGGGTTCAACGACAGTGACATCAATAAGCGCTTGTAATTGCTTTAACTGCCTAAAAATTAGGGTTCGATGTGCCCAAGGGCAGGCAAGTGATACGTACAGATGGTAGCGATTTGCTTCTGCCTTAAAGCCAGCATCTCCTGATGGGCCGGCTTGGCCATTAGCCGTCACCCAATGACGTAATTGAGCATTTTTTCGAACAAAATCACCGTTATTTTCTTCGGTAGCGTACCATTGGTCTACCCAATGGCCATTTTGTAATAAGCCCATTTTAGCTCACCTATTCAAGATATTTTCACTTATGATATAACAACTAAAATCGAATAAAAGATTAAAAAATTGGACTTTTTGTTCGATTAAATGCTGTGGATAGCATTGTAGCGGTATTATTTGTGATGATTAAGCGTGAATAATTCGATGTTAAAAATCAATTAACGTAAGATAGCCAGCAATATTGTTACTGTATTGAAAGGATTAATAAATATGCCTGCTCAGTTAGATAAAATCGTAGTTGAACCGCAATTACCCGCGACGTCTTGTGTTATTTGGTTACATGGATTAGGTGATTCTGGTGCCGGTTTTGCCCCCGTGGTGCCAGTGTTAGGTCTAAATAGTCAGCATAGTATTCGGTTTATTTTCCCCCATGCACCAGAACAAGCGGTGACGATTAATGGCGGTTTTGTGATGCGCTCATGGTACGACATTAAAAGCATGGACTTGCATGAACGCGCCGATATACAAGGCGTTATGGCGTCAGAGCAAGCTATCCGGCAGTTAATAGTTGATCAAATTAACAATGGTATATCTGCCGATAAAATCGTCTTAGCCGGTTTTAGCCAAGGTGGGGTAATGAGTTTGTTTACCGGTCTGCGTTTTGAGCAAAAACTAGCGGGCATTATGGCGTTATCTTGCTACTTACCTGGCGGAGAGAAACTACCTGAGCAATTATCAGCGGCTAACCAAAACACGCCTATTTGGCATAACCACGGTGAGCAAGATGATGTAGTACCCTTATTTGCAGGCAAAATGGCTAATGATGCCTTAAATGCTGCGGGTTACAGCACTTCGTGGAAAACTTACCCAATGCCGCACAGCGTGCTGCCTAATCAACTGGCAGATATAGGTCAATGGTTGCAGCAAGTTTTACGTTAATGTGATCTTAAGCATTTATTTTAAGGTGTTTGTTGTTTTACTTAAAAGACAATCAACCGTTTCTTCTTTTTGAGTAATTATCTACACTAATTTAAAGGCTTAGTTGTTTAAATGCAGCTAAGTCTTTTTTTTTAACGGTTAAAATATCAGTCTGAACATGACACTGTTCTATTTTTGGGACGAAATATGTTGTAACTAATTGTTAATATTGTATAAATTGTCACACTTCGTCATGAAAATGTCACATAACCTTGGCAATGTTTGCTACTATCATGTTGATGAAATTTAGAGTCTGTTGATCTTTCGAGATAAATTTAACGGTTGCTTGTGGTTAATTAAGATAAGCCCATGTTGATGCAGTGTCTTTACTCTGTCTTAACACGGTCTATTGCTGTCGCAGTAAACCACAAATACTGCCCGTTGGGTTCGGCTAAAAATGTTTTACTCTTTGTTGCAAGGTACTGGCTTAGAATGATTAAGCGTTACATCTTGAATCGCAATTAAAATTATTTTATCACGAGCCAATATTTGACCTCGAAAGAAAAACACACTCTCATCAGGTATAAAATAATAAATTATTCAAATTATTCAAATTATGGGGTCTTAAATGAACAAAACAATGTTTAAAGGTTTGCTGGCAACCGCGGTTATTGTTGCATTAACAGGTTGTAACGATAGCAACGATGATGTCAGTACGTTTAATTTACGCATTGCGCATATCAACGATACTCACTCGAGCTTTGATCCATCATCATTAGATTTTACCGCTCAAGTTAATTCTGAGGATATGAGTATTCGCACTTCTGCTGGTGGCTATCCTCGTGTTGCAACGGCATTAAAAAATGCCAGAACTATGGCTGCCGATGCTAATAAGCCTTTTCTCGCTTTACACGGTGGTGACGCTTTCCAAGGTTCGCTCTATTTCAATGTGTTAAAAGGTGCCGGTAATGCCACTTTATTGCGTGAAATGGGTCTTGATGCGATGGCGATCGGTAACCACGAGTTTGATCTTGGTGATGGTCCCTTTATTGAGTTTGCTAATAAGGTAAACTTTCCAATCCTTGCCGCTAACTTAGATGCTAGCGCTGACTCTCAAATGTCTGGCGTGACTAATATTAAACCTTATATCATTAAAGAATACGGTGACGTCAAAGTAGGTGTGTTTGGCCTAGTGTTAGAAGACATGAAGTCCATTTCTTCTCCTGGTGATGATTTAGCTTTTAATGGTGAAGTCGAAACTGCTCAAGCGACTGTTGATGCACTACAAGAGATGGGTGTTGATAAGATTGTGATGGTAAGCCACATTGGCTTAGATAGAGACATTCGCATTGCTGAAAGCGTCAACGGTGTCGACGTTATTGTTGGTGGTCATTCTCATACTCTACTAGGTGACTTCACTAATATAGGAAATGGTCAGGGGTCTAGCATCGCAGGTTATGCTGAGATGGTTACTAATCCAAATGGTACCACTAAAACGTGTATCGTGCAGGCGGGGGCTATTGCTCAAGCCATTGGTCAAGCAGATGTTACCTTTGAAGAAGGTGATGTTAAAACCTGTCAAGGTAATAACACTCTGTTAATCGATAATGACTTTATGCACAAGTATGATGGCGAGAACCGTGAGCCATTGATTGAAGCTGACCAAAGTGCAGCCGAAGCCTTTGTTGGTGAGCAAAATAATATTGCTATCACCGAAGAAGATGCCTTACTGCGTCGCATTATTGATATCGACTACAAGCCGCTAATTGAAGAATTTGAAGGTAAAGTGATTGGTCAGGTATTTGATGCTAACGATCCTGTTGATACCGGTATGTTAGACCATGTCCGTCAGCCAGGTGTTAAGCGCAATGGCGCTTCATTACCGGTAACGGGTTCTGAAGCGGGTGCTCATGTTGCTGAATCTATGGTTTGGAAGTTAAATCAACAGGGTTATGGTGTTGATATGGCAATTACAAACACAGGGGGGGTGCGTAATGACATTAAAAGTGACGCTGATGGTAACTTAACGGCGGGTTATGTTATTGGTTCACTCCTCTATTTCAGTAATGAGTTGGCTATTGTTGAGTTGAAGGGCAGTGATGTGACTCAATTACTTGAAGATACCATTAATTATTCACTAACCACGTCTTCAGGTTCGTTTCCAACATTTGCAAATATTCAATTCACTTTCAATGGCAAAGCCGTTGTTGGGGAGCAAATTGAAGATTTAAAAGTGTGTCCTAACGGCGTAGCTGCAGGCAATTGTGCTGATATTGTCCCTGAGACGGCTTACAAGATTTCTACCAATGCTTACATTGCTGGCGGCAAAGACGGTTATGACATTTTTGACACCAAGAAGCTTTCACCTGTTATTAAGTCAGGCTTTATTGATAACGAATCTATGATTGAATATGTAGAAGCGTTAACGATGGCGGGTAAGAAGTTAGAAGAAATTCCAACGGGATTAACTTTCATCGCGCCAACCAGTTTTGAAGCTAAGCTTGATAACCCAGTTGTTAAGCCAGCAGATAATCAATAATATAAATTATGTACAATATGTACAAATTGGTATGTATTAAATAAAAATTAATATTTATATTACATAAAAGGCAGCCTCGGCTGCTTTTTTATTGGCGTATGTTTAGTAGACTTACAATTTGATTAAATGCTATCGTTTCAGGGCAACCGCATGAACGTTTTTTTACTCATAAATTGTCCGATAAATATTCAATAATTGTACGGCCGTTAGTCTGAAAATAAGAGCGGATTAATGCAATCGAGTGCACCTTCATCAAATAGGTGAATTATTAAGCACTCATGCGGTCGCCCTGGCTATCGTTGGCTATCGAAGCGATACCCATTACATCAAGTAGCTGTTCAATCAACGGGTGTCAACGTTTTTAGATAAGTTAAATTGTTGTTGCCATCGTTATTTTATAGCTTCACCATTTTTGCGGAATATAGAGGGCGTTAGAACCCGTCCTAGGGCGTTACTCAGAATTTTAGCTCTGTGTTACATTGTTTTACAAGGGAATCACCATTATCACACCAATGCGCCTTAATCTGAAAAACCCAAGAGGTTCTGAATGATTAAAGAGTTAATGTCATTGGCATTGCTAAGGTTGAGCGGCTCATTTATATGATTAAGAGAAATTAATATGACAGGGATCTACAGATTGTTGATGTTAATCACATTGATCGCGTTTGCATTGATGAGTTATTTCGTCGGCAGCCAAACGGGAGCGGTGACTTTTATTGTGGCTGGCGGATTGCTTGAAACCGCTTTTTGGTTTCGTCTTTTTCGAAAACCTAGAAACAGAAATCTTGGATAGATTGAGCAAAAATAGTAAGCTGAATCGCTATTGAATTATCCTGCGACAGGTGTTGTTTTTCTCTTATGTTATCAATAATAAAATTTGATACGTGATATTAAAAAAGCAGCCTTAGCTGCTTTTTTGTCGGTATTATTGATCCTGTGAGCCGGTAAATAATTTTGTGGCATGCTCGTAATATCGACTTATCTATCTTACTTGTCACAAACTTTTACGTGATGTTATTTCCAACCAATATGTGTCGTCATTGTGTGACTCTGTCCTGGGGCTAATAACACGTAATCTTCTAGCACATTAGCCGCTTCTAAACACACCATGGTTAAGTAATCATCGGGATTAAAACGAGATAAACGCACCGACTTATCAATCCAGGGATTCCATAACACCGCCGATTGGCTGTTTTCACGGCTGACAACAATAGTACCATTTTGCGTGTGTAACTCCTGAGTATGAGCTAGTTTGGTATACACTCTGTCGGTTTCTTGGTCAAATTGAACCACATCGTCATCTTGTTTAAACGGTCCTTCACCAAATTCAATGTATTGTGAGCCTTCAAAGCCACTTGCGGTAAGTTGGTGAATATTTTCAATGGGAAAATAGCTGTGCAATGCTTGAGTAAGCGTAACGTCATAATGTGCATTATTAGTATTGACCAAACTGACCGATAAGGTTTCGCCTAAGGTGAACAATACCTTTATTTGGCTATCGTGGGGCCAATACTGCTTATCTATTTCACCTGCTGGTAGGGTAAAAATCAAATCAACTAATTGATCGCGCATCTTAACGGATTCGAGCGACCAAATTTTATTACGTGCAAATCCATGTTGCGGAAATCCTAGGGTGTCGCTCATGCCAAACCATGGCCAGCAAATCGGGATCCCCCCCCTTATACCATTACCTGGTTGGTAATCGTCGGCGTTTGATACCCATAATAATGGCTCTTTACCCGCGGGAGTAAATTGATCGATTTGAGCCCCTTGCATAAAAATACGTGCTTGGCAAAGTGTAGTATCGACGGCGACGTAATCTAGACCATTGGGATGTCTTTTAGTGGTAACCAAACCCATAATGCGTGTCCTTGTGTATTGTTGCTCAGAGTCGATAGCTTACAAGGTTTTTTGTCAGTAAGTCACCAATCGTTTTGGATAATTGTGTTGATTACTTGACTAAGATGAAGCTGGTTACTTTATAAAATGTAACATGCGGTTATTAGCGGGCATAGCGATGTCTTCTTGAAGTGTTAACCCTTGTTGAAGCGCTAGTTGGCCGATCCATTCGATGTCGCGGATGCCACTGTGAGGATTATTTTGTTGCAGCAATAAATTAAATTGTCGATTACTGTCACTGGTAAATTGGCCTTGGTAATTAAACGGACCATATATGACCAGTGAGCCTGAATGAGTCAATACACTGCCGATACCGCCAAAAAACGCTTCAACCATCGTTTGACTCATAATATGCAAGGTATTAGCACTGAATATCGCATCAAGGTGTGGTGTGAATTGTGGCCATGGTTGTGTTACATCTAAAGTGATGGCGGGTTGTAAGTTTGGGGAGGCTTGCAAATTGAGCCGCGTTTGCAGAGTTGGAAGATAATGTTGTTGATCGCTTGGTTGCCAGCGAAGATGCGCAAGGTTTTTTGCAAAATAGACGCTGTGCTGGCCCGTGCCGCTGCCAATTTCGAGTATATGGAGCCTATTGGCAAACCATTTTGCCAATAGGGTTAAGATAGGCTGCTTATTATTGTCACAAGCTTGTGAAAAGGGCAGTTGTTGTAGCGATAATGATTGAGGCATTACAAGATATCAATTCTATCCATGGCTAATTGTTGCAATGCTATCACCGCTTGAGTGCGATTGCGAACACCCAGTTTACGAAATATAGCAGTCGCATGTGCTTTGATTGTGGCCTCTGACACCCCAAAATCATAGGCAATTTGTTTGTTGAGTAATCCTTCAGCAAACATCTGTAACACCCGATATTGTTGTGGAGTTAAATCAGACAATCGGTTGGCCATTTTGTCAGTCGGATCATCAGAAACGGGGATAATTTGAGTGCCTTTGGGTAACCAGATATCACCATATAACACTGCATTTAACGCTTCAGTCAATGACTCCATCGAAGCCGACTTAGGGATAAATCCACTACTGCCATAATGTACTGATCGGCTTATGGTATTGATGTCTTCATGGGCAGAGATCACCACCACGGGGATATCAGGATAATGCGTTCTAAGGTGGATAAGTGTTGAGTAACCGTGTGAACCCGGCATTTGTAGGTCAAGTAAGATTAAGTCAAATGGCTTCTCTTTTTCATCAAGAACCCTTTGTAATGCTTCGGCACTATCAGCCTCAAACCATTGCGTTTGTTCAAATGTATTACTCAATGCTAGCCTTAAGGCATTACGGAATAATGGATGGTCATCTGCAATGATGATGTTTAAATTTTCGAGCTTCATGGCATTTTTTATTCTATGTTGCACGCGAAGATAACTCAATGTAACAGAAAAGTAATCGAGTATTCTATTGCTTTATGTCACATTGTGGTTTTTTTTTGAATAAAAACAGTACAAAGGTGAATTACCCCGCGACTTCGCTTCGCTCTGATCACGGGGCTTCTGCAATCTAGCTTTTAACGACTAAGCTGCTTCTTTTTTCTCAGTTTCCACACCAAACTTTGATAGCTCAAAGACTTTCGTTTTAATCGATGTTTTCTGCTGAAATTTGGGGGTTACCCTGGCG
>NZ_JBEOPP010000063.1:0-27242 GCF_040310185.1 Shewanella sp. T24-MNA-CIBAN-0130
TGCGTTGGCAAGAGCTAACTCGTCTGCTCGCTTATCCTTTTCTTTGTTTTGAAAGGCAAGTTCTATGTTGGCAATAGCTAACTCATTAGCGCGTTTTTCTTTGTCTGCGTTGGCAAGAGCTAACTCATTGGCTCGCTTATCTTTCTCTTTGTTGGCTAGATGTTGACTGTTTTCAGCTTGTTTTCTCTCAGTAATGTCGATCATCGCGGTAAGACAGTCCGTACCTGTGATGCCGATATTGGCCTCGATATCTAGCCAAAGCGTATTATTGTCAACTTGCCCTAAGACTTCACAGGATTGTATACCGTTACCACCAAAGGCTTTTCCCAAACAACGTTTAAAAGTCTCTCTATATTGTGGTGTTACGTAGTGTGAAAACGGTTTCCCTACCAAGTTAGCACGCTCAATACCCAATAGACTCGCGCCTCGTAAATTGACCTGATTGATTATGCCATTTAGGTCAAAAACAAAGTAAGCAATCGGTGCAAATTCAAATAACTCGGTATAACGATAATATAATCTCTCTGTTATCCGTGCTTGCTTTAACTCCTCATTTTGCATTTCCAATTCAATCTGATGAACCTGCAATTCGTGTAGCATCTTTTTGGCAGCATAGTCGCTAGGGTTAGTTTGCTTGATCCCCGTTTGTTTTTTCAGTTGTGCTTCCGCACACTGGCGTATCGCTTTGGCGGACCGCTTGGCTGACTTTTGAGGCGGCTTCATGTGGTAGGCCTTATCTTACGTAATTCTGACTCAAGCAGCTTGGCTTCACTAATATCTGTAAAGGTAATCACCACGCCATCAATCACATTTTCTTGTGTACGATAAGGCATGATGCGGACTTTGAACCAGCGTTTATTTTTAGCCGTTATTTCTTTTTCTATGAAGACAAGCGTCTTCAATACTTCCTTTGAATCTTCTTGTAGTCTGACATAATCTAATTCAGTGACGATGTCGGACAATGCTCGGCCCACATCACTTTGGATCAGCTTGAATAGATGAGTAGCATAGTTGGTGAAGCGTCGAACATGCAGTTCGTTATCCAGAAAAATGGTGGCAATTTGCGTACTATCAAGCAGGTTCTCCATGTCGTTATTGACCCATGACAAATCATCGACTTTGGATCGTAGTTCAGTATTGACGGTTTGCAATTCTTCATTCATTGACTGCATCTCTTCTTTAGACGTGGTCAATTCTTCATTGGTGGATTGCAATTCCTCATTAGTGGATTGCAGCTCTTCATTGGCCGATTTTAGCTCTTCCTGAGAGGATTGCATTTGCTCGCGAAGCGATTGTATTTCGTCATGTGCTTGTTGTAATTCGGCCTGACTTTCTTTCTCTGCTGAACCCCGTTTTCTGCGTGGCAACTTGGTCGGCGTCAACATCTCAGTAAACACCACCATCATCAGGCCAAGCAAAGCTTTTGGCTTAGTAATAGCTTGTACCGTCAAATTAATAGTATGTGTGTCTACCGTCAGGTTTTTAATGTTTACAGGCTCTATTTGCAACTGTGCTTTCATCATAGCAAGGTGAATTTGATGTTGTAGCTCTTCACGCGCCATGACGTGAATGTTCCAGTTGGCTTTCCCCGCGGCAGGCTCTAAATATTTTCCCGTGCGACCATTGATGTAGATAATATCGCCTGCCGCATTGACTAAAACCGCTGCTGGCGAGTAGCTTTGTAGGAGAATTTGATCTGCCTGCATTTGTAGGTTGGTAATATTTGTCGTCATCTTACTGGTTCTCTCAGGTTCATTTTCTACCAAGGATATGATGGGAAATATTCGTGTCGGGAAGTCGACTTCCATCTGCGGTGCAGTGCTATCAATGCGGGTGTAGATCCGTGTGTTTTCCTTGATTTCTGTGAACAATGAGGTGGAATTACCAATAGTTTCAGCATTACCCAAAATCAAAATACCATGAGATGTCAATGTGTAGTGGAACAGTGGGATTAACTTTTTTTGTAATTCCGGCCCAAGATAAATCAGAAGATTACGACAGGTAACAATATCTAGCTTGGTGAACGGTGGATCCATGATGATATTTTGTGGAGCAAAAATAACCATGTCACGTATTTGCTTGTTGATGCGATAACCACTGCCATCTTTAATGAAGTATCGATTCAATTGCTGTGACGACATATCTGCCTCAATGCTTGCCGGGTAATAACCTTTTCGCGCAATATTGATGGCATCTTCACCAACATCGGTAGCAAAGACTTGTAGTTTGAAACGCCCTTTATGTTTAACCTCATCCAATACATCCATTACCGTCATCGCGAGCGAGTAGGCCTCCTCACCAGTGGAACAGGCGGTCACCCATGCCCGAAGTTCTTTACCTTCAGGATAATTGGCCAATAGTGCTGGAAGTGTGACTGACTTGAGCTGCGCCCAAACTTTATGATCTCGAAAGAAATTTGTTACCCCAATTAACATTTCTTTGAAAAGTAGGTCTTGCTCTTGTGGATTATCACGCAGATAGTGCGTATAGAGAGATATGTTTTTAAGCTGATGCAGATCCATACGCCGTTCAATACGACGATATATGGTGTTTTTCTTGTACAGTGAGAAGTCGTTGCCGCTTCGTTCACGCAGTATAATAACGATCTGCTCTAGTGCGCTAGTTGACTTGAGTTTCAATCTCGTTGGGACATCTCGTCGGCTATGTTTGAGAAAGGCTGCAATCCGTTCAGGTAGTGCTTCAGCAGGGGCGACAATGTCAGCTAGTCCCATATTAACAGCGCTATGAGGCATTGAATCAAATTTTGCGAACTCAGGAGACTGCACCACAGACAGACCTGCATTTTCTTTGATGGCACGTAAACCTAGTGTGCCATCGGATCCCATTCCAGATAGAATAACACCCACAGCCCGTTCATTCTGATCATTTGCCAGAGATCGAAAGAAGAAATCAATGGGTAACCGCAATCCGCGACTCTCCACCGGGTCAAGCAGAAGCAATGATCCGTGAAGGATGGATAAATCTTTGTTAGGTGGTATTACATATACACAGTTCGGCTTTACTTCCATGTCGTTGCGGGCTTGCGTTACTTTCATCAAGGTCGTGCGTTGCAACAGCTCTGGCATGATGCTTATGCGAGTGGGGTCAAGGTGCTGAATGACAACAAATGCGATGTTACAGGGCGTTAATACATGGGAAAAGAAATCTTCCAATGCTTCCAAGCCGCCAGCAGAAGCACCAATGCCGACAATGATTGGTGTGTTCACCACAGCCAATTTACAAGGATCCTTAGGATGCTTAGTCAATGTTTTGCTTTGGTTTTTCATAAGATAAATTTTTTATTATGCATATATTTATTGTAGACGAATTTGCGGAATAAGTAAGCCTACTAATTGCTGGAATATTGTCATTTAACCACCAAGAATGAGTTTACTTTAAAGAAGAGCTATTTTATTTGTGCTTCATAGACAGGATCTTTAGTGTAGGCATAAATAAAAGAGAGAAAAAGGCGCTTGGTGTGATCAGATTAAGTCGCCATTTAAATGCTTATGGTCCAGTTTATAATTTTTGCTTACCTTTGGTTTTTGGTTAGATGCCTCCTAGTTAGTTCTTTGAACTGAAAGGTGGGTTAACTTTAATAAGGTTTTAGGTTGTTCAAACTGAAATTATATGTGCACTACGTAATAAAAATATTGTTAATAATCCTTTTTGATAAAAACACCTTAGATGGTGCTTGCTCTTATTTTTTTGACATGGTTCTACCTTAACTCAGGCAGAGATTATCCATTTTTTGCACTTCCAGTTGAACGTCTGGTAATAGCTAAGTAATAGTGGACACCGTTTCCATTGATTTTTGCCAATATGTGATGTGTGAAATCACTTACTCCTTACATGAGATAATATATGGAAGGTAGATATGAAAGATAATATGAGTGGTATATGCACTAACAAGGAAGGGGCGAAAATGATTTAGAGTTCACGCTAAACATTTACGATTCACATTACAACTATTATGGTTAAGATTTATAACAATAAAAAAATGTAGAATAGGATCTATAGTTAAATGGCTAAGTGCTGTGTGTCATGATATTTGTGATGCATGACTGAACGTCCAATTTACACAGGTAGATAACATAAGCTTACAGCAGTCATATACCTATAATGAAGAACTTACTATACTATATTTAATAGCTGCTTGTTAATAGTTAATTACTTGTTTAATAATAGAAATATGTTTAAAGCGTTATAGGGGGAATTGGTGGGTTATATGTTGCGAGATATAAATACTCCTATTTTTAAAGTGTCTTTCAGCCGATAACATCTTCTTCTAGTCATGGTTTAGGATTTGAAGCTTTAGTCAGAATTAAAGATCTAACCACAGGCAAAAGTATAAATTATTTTTGCTTCTTTCAGTCTCTGACCTCTGATATTGAGACAACAAATTTTGGCTCCGTTTGCTTTGGTATTCACGTCCGTCATTGTGCAAAATCCCTATATCGAAATTTACTACTCTTTATTAATATCTCGCCGGTTATGTTTTCTGCGATTTTAAACCTCCCAGTATCTGTTTGTGATGCAATCAGTCGATTAGTTAAAGAGGGGGCTAGCTCTTGAAAATATTATTTTTGAAATAACAGCGTTTGAGGGCAAACATGTCTCTGGTTTAACCGCTGGTATTGAGATGTTCAGATCTCGTGGTATTCGCATCGCAATTGATGATGTCGGAGTTAACTTTTCTATTGACGAGAGGGTTCATGTATTAAAACCTGACTTTATTAAGCTAGATAAATCTCTTTTGGATAATGATATAGCAACTGGTGATGTCGCACTTATTAATGGTATAACCCTTACTAAAGATGAAGCCGCAAGCGTTATTGTTGAAGGTGTCGAAACCAGAGAGTAATTAGACATGTTAACGACTTTAGAGGTTAAACTTATACAAGGTTATTATTTGGGTAAACCCGCAGTTTTATCATGCATTGAGATCTAACCTTTTTTACCAGTGAGTATTAGCTATCTGTATCTTCAGAAAGTCAAAGAGTATCTTCAACCTCGATACTCAGATTCCGCATAGTGTTATCAACTTTAGAGTGCCCAAAAATGATCTAAGCGACCCTGTGGATGTATTGCTTTAACAGTAAACTCTGTAGGCTCGCCCAAATTAATCCCTTCACCCTATATGGCTACATTAAAAAGATTTCATTAGGTTGTTGTGGCTTTTATTCTTTGAATAACAGCCCAATTTACCAGCGGATACAGTACCGCGTCACCAAGTCTCCTTACTAAACTTATCGCGCTAAGTTAGTTAACCATGCATCATTCAAGATCCAGGCCTTACCTAATATAGCGCTCAATCAACATTAAACCTTAGTTAGTTACTCAATCGTAAACTTGTTCACAACCTCGATGAGCTTATCATTCGCAGCGGTGAGCTTATGGGCTTCTAATTCGGTTGATTTACCATTGTCATCCAGTACCGCAACCATATCTCGAATCGCGTTCATATTACGGCTAACATCTTCAGATACAGCATTTTGCTCTTCGGCAGCAGTAGCAATTTGAGTGTTTAAATCATTGACTTGGGTAATAGACAAGACTACTTTTTCAAGGTTTTCACTCACATCAATAGTCGCTTCGTTCGCTTGTTCACAGGTTTTTTTAGTTTGTTGCATCGCGTCAACCGCGATCTTAATTCCTTGCTGTAACTTGCTCAGTGTTTGTTCAATCTCAGTCGTGCTGACTTGGGTTCGCGCCGCGAGTGCGCGGACTTCATCAGCTACGACCGCAAAACCTCTTCCTTGATCACCGGCTCTTGCTGCCTCTATCGCAGCATTGAGTGCAAGCAGATTAGTCTGATCTGCAATTGCGCCAATAACCTCTAAGACTTTAGTAATACTAATAGCATCTAGTTCTACATTGCTGATGTTTACTTCTGTATCTTCGACATCTTGAATTAATCGAACTACGGTTGCTTTAGTGTCCGATACAATATTATTTGTATCGTTTACCTGCTGACTGGCAAGTAATGAAGCATTTGACGCTTGCGATGTATTCTTCACCACTTCTAACGCTGTCGCGCTCATTTCTTCAACTGCGGTGACAACCAACTCGGTTTCCATTACATGCTGCTGTAACACATCAATATTGGCATTGGTTTGTTGATATAATTTACCAATACTGCCGCTAATTTCTTGTGTTCCGAAAGAGATCTCTTTAAGTAAACTTTGTAAATTGGCTACAAATTGGTTGATACCGCCAGCAATATCACCTAGATCATCATGAGAAGTTACAGGTAAACGACGTGTTAAATCGGCTTGGCCCTGAGACAAAGCAACCACCATCTGCTTGAGGTGCAAAATGGGACGATAAAGCCAATTTAGTATAGCTAACACTAAGCCTATACTCACTAAAAGCATCACTGCCGATATCCACATTGAATCATGCAACGCCTCATTTAACCCTGCATAAGCAATTTGTTCATCAACACTGATAAATAGATACCACTTTTGGGTGCCAATTAATGGTATTGCTTCGCTGAACACGAGCTGCTGATTGCCGCTCGTTTGATATTCGCCACTAAAGGAGTCATTTGACACAATATCACGCTGTAATTCATTTAGGCCTGCATCTGCCAACGTCTTCCCAACTTCAAACCTTGCATCTGAAGAGGCGAGCACTTTGCCTTTTGAGTCAATAATTGACGCTACTGCACCTGGGAAATCGATCTGTTTGACCGTCTTGTCTAAGATCTCTAGACCAATATCGCCCGAGAGCACACCATCGCCTATATTAGTTACAATGGAGATCACTGGTTGATTGGTGACCATATCAGTATATATATCTGTTAGTTGCTCAGTATCGTTGGTTTTAGCGAGTTGATACCATCCTCGGGGACGAGGATCATAGAGACTGGGATCGGCAACGCCATCATGCCATATTGCATCATCACTAACGCTGGCATAGGAGGTGCCATCTTCAAAGCCCCAAAATACTGAATATAGCTCATTGGCTTGTTTAGCTAAACGGGCGATATTAACAAACTGCTTATCTAATTTCCCTTGCTGATATTGGCTCGCTATCGCGGAAACAGCCGTTGCTTTATGATTAAACCAACGTGAAATAGCTCCCGCTTCATAATGAGTTATCGACTGCGAACTGACGTTTACAAAGTGAATAGTATCTTGCTTAAGTGCTCTATAGGAAATCCAACTCGCTACCAATAAACAACTGGTAACCAATAAAATAATGGCGAGCGTAATCGTCTGTTTGAAACCGATATTTTTCATTTCGACGTCTTTCCTTTTCTATTTAGGTTACGCAGACTTTTAATGGACATCATTGAAAGCACATAACAAATAAGATTATGCGAAAGATTTTTATTCCAAACCGTGAATAAAACCACAGCCTAATACGACTGATTTAATCAGTTCAGCGATACTATTCGTTTAGGCATCATAATTCGTCACATTATTTTAGGCTAAACTGACATAATCACTCGTTTAGGAGAAAAGCTTGTTAGTACTATATGTTCGGCACACTTCGCCATTTGGTTGTGTAATGAGGCGTTAATTGGTTTCGACCCATAGCGTTCACAGTTTGAAAAACTGACCATCACGCCACGCCTGGTTCCACCCTTACTTTCACTTAACAGTAAGGGTGGGACTTCTGAATATTCGTTTCTTTTGCTCGTTGAATCGAAGCCCCGATATCGCTGTTATAGTTACTTAGAACTCAAATAGGGTACTACACCCATACTGACGAGATACTTGCTCAGCGTTACGATAAAAGCTATTGACGTCGTCAAGGGCAAGCATCTAATGCTGACACCATAATGGACTTTGGCGGTGACAACGAATCGAACAGGTATAACGGGTCACTACACCTTAAATTTTTCAATTTCTGCCTGCATGGTTTCAGCTAACTTAGCTAATTCATGACTTGCTGCACTGCTTTGTTCAGCCCCAGAAGCGGTTTGATTGGAAATATCACTAATACTGCTAATATTGCGGTTTATCTCCTCTGTAACCGAGCTTTGCTCTTCCGCTGCGGTGGCTATTTGGGCATTCATGGCATTAATTTGGTCAACACTTTCAGTTATTTCTGTTAACGCCTCACCCACTTTTTGTGCTTCTATTGCTGCTTGTTGCGCATTTTCAGCCCCTTGCTCTAACCGATGAGTTGCATCTCGGCTACCTTGTTGCAAGTTTTGAATCGTTTTTTGTATCTCTTGTGTGGATTGTTGGGTGCGGCTGGCTAAGGTTCTAACTTCGTCAGCTACCACCGCGAACCCGCGACCTTGTTCCCCCGCACGAGCGGCTTCAATTGCCGCATTTAATGCTAATAAATTAGTCTGTTCAGAGATACTCTGGATCACATCAACAACACTTCCAATATCTTCTGCATGTAGCGCCAATGATTTCATCGCTGAAACAGATTCCTGCATTTCAATCGATAAGCTTTCAATCATGGCGATACTCTCTTTCACCACCTGTTGTCCTTTAGATGCCGCATTATTTGTATGTTCAGAGGCTTGAGAAGCCGAACTTGCACTCTGTGCAACCTCACGCACGGTTGCGGTAAATTGATGAATAGCGGTAGCAATACACTGAGTTTGTTGTTGCTGTTCGAGAATATTCTGCTTGGTTTGCATCGCAACGGCCGAGTTTTCTTCTGCTGAGCAAGCTAACAATGACGTTGATTGATGAGTTGATTTGACGATATTTTGAAAACTGCCAACTATCTGATTCACGTAATCAGCAATATGTGTGAATTCATCACTTCCAGTTAAGTTAATGCGTTGGGTAAGATCACCTGTGGATATTTTATTCGCGGTACTTTCTAAATTCAGCGACGCTAGATTAATGCGTCTAATAATCTTTACTGATAGAAAGGAGAGAAGAAGCATATTCAATATAACTATTATGATTACTTTAAACCGGAACGAACTAATATTTTCTTTTGCCTGATCAAAATTAGCTTTACCCTCTGCAATTTGTATATCTAGAAAACCTTGCGCCTCTTGAGTTACTAATTTGAAAGCAGGGTTAATATTCTTTAATAGAATTATATTGGCTTGCCTGTAATTGCCGACTTCTAATTCCGCTAATGCCAGATCAAAGCCCTTATCGGTGACGATATCAAGTTGACGAACCAATCTATTTATTTGTGTTTTTTCATCAGCAAGTAAATCGGATGATAGAATTTCATTATCAACAATATTATGCAGTAATTTTAATGATTTTTTGATTGCAGTAATGTGTTTGTCTATTGGGTGATCATGTAGTTTAGCAAACTCTGATGTAGGACTATGCTGCAAGGATAATAACAAAGCACTTCTTGCATTGCCCAACTCGTCTAACACTTTTCCGGCACGGATAGTATGTTGCATTCCCTGTGAATATAAATCTTCAATAGATAGAGTGGCTTGTTGCATACCGGAAATACCTTGGTATGCTAAAAATAATAGCGCGCTTAATGTGATTACAAGACTTAATTTTAAGCGAGCACTAACTGATTGTAATTTTTCTAAAAACCGGGACGATTTAACTTGGCTTGATGGGTTGTTAATTGATGATGACATTTTATATCCTTTATCTTGTCAGTGCGCGGTGTGCTTATGATAGAAAAAAGAAAGAATATTAATCATTATTACCGTTAAAGTCTGAGAGGCATTTAACATTTTACAGACATTAAATAACATAATAATCTTCCTTGTTTTGATTTGAGTTAATTATTCAACTTTATATCTGTCATTTATCATAGTGTAATGGCAAAGTTAATTTGGTTAATAAACTATTAATCAAGCAGTTAACAATCAATCTATTTCCGTTAGATATCATTATGTGGCTGACAATAATCTCGGTAATAATGGCTAAGCCAAAACCATATAGATCCATTAAAAATAGTATTATTCGCCCACTGCTACAGGTGATTTTCGTTTAGACAGCACCTAGAACTTTTCTGGCGGCGGATGGGTAAAATTATTTATGTCTCGGTTCTGTTTACTGTAATTATTTAATGATTATGGCTCAGAAGTACAATCGGTTGAGGCTCCCTTTAACAGAGAATAGCCTAATGGTTTTGTCTGTTCAGTATGCTGTTCTGGATATTTTTGCTCATTAACATTAACACATCGCTATTAATGTCATCGCTACCACCACCAGTCATCAGTCACGACTAATACCATATTTGAATATTCAAATTTATCGCTAACGACTTAATTTAAGTCTTAATTTAATTAATCAGCTTGAATCGTTTATCTCAGTATTATCGCTTAAACGTCAAACTAGCGTTTTCTACGGAATAATTATAATGATTAAACTTGATCTAGATCAAGTGTGCGATCGGAAATAACTGGTAGAAATGAACCTGAGTTTACAAAAAATCACTGTTGGAGATGTACTATGATTGGAATTCAAATCACACAAGCAGAACAAGCTAACCTAGTTAATTCTTTATGGCTATTAGATGAGGATAAGCAAGAAGCACGCTGTGTTGCTGCGCTCGATAAAGAGCGGCAGGACAAGACTTTTAGCATTGCCTCTCTTGGTAGCATCGAGTACCGCGAAGTGCCCGTGCAGAGAGAACCTGAACGTCAGGGCGGCCAGCATTTGAACGTGAACGTAATGAACCGTGAAATGTTGCTAGACGCAATCGAAAACCCTGAGAAGTACCCACAGTTAACTGTGCGTGTATCTGGCTATGCCGTGCGATTTAACGCACTGACTTCTGAGCAGCAACAAGATATTATTACACGAACTTTTACTGCGACCATGTAGTTTCAGTGACGGTAATCTTGACCATTAAAAAAATCGCTGCTGCGATTTTTTTCGTTTGGTGCTTAGCTTTACATTCTGATTAGCATCTTGTCACAACTATGGTCATTGTAGGCACAGCAGACGAGTTCCCACACTCATCTCGCCAAAGTCTACAAAAGGGGAGAATGTTAACGGCTATTACTTTACGCATGACCATCAATGATGCTATTTTTTTGCCATTAATGTTGCAGGATTTCCTGCTACACGGGCATAAGAGGGAACATCTTTTGTGACAACAGAACCCGCGCCCACTATCGCTCCTTCATTAATCGTCACCCCGGGTAATATAATTACACCGCCACCAATCCATACCTTATCTTTTATCGTTACAGGTTTAGCTATTTCATCTCCGGCAATACGTTTATCAGCATCAAGTGAGTGCGCGGCTGTGTAGACTTGTACTCGTGGACCAATCATTACATTATCACCTATACTGACTTGAGCATTATCTAAGATAATCGCACCACTATTAATGTAACTTTGTTGCCCTAAAGATAAATGGCATCCATAACTCATTTCAAGGGGAGGGGCTATGTGACTTGTTGTCGATACTGATGCGCCCAATTTTTTTAGTAATTCAGCTCTTTTTTGTGCATCGATTTCATTGTTAAATTCATGAAGTGTAAGGAATGCTAACGCTCTTAAATCTGTTAACTTTTGGTCAAGACAATTATATGTTTGACCCTCTCTCATATTTTGTAATTCTGACATTGAGTAAATTGGCCTCTAATTTATAAGCAAAACGCCCATCGTCTTTAATGTTCACTGTCCCCATAAATTGACATAGCCCCATACCAAAGCGCAATCATCTCGCTAAATGATGTACCTAAACGTTGACATTAAATGTCCCTGTAGTGTGACTTGTAACGTAAGTTACACAGCGAACAAACCTTGGGGTATAACATGTTACTCCAATACGTTTGCTAAACGTTAACAGCGCTTTCCCTTGCATCACGATAAATGTTATCACCAGGGATCTTAAGCATTTTGGTTTCACCAAAATAAAAAGGGTCACAATAATGTGACCCTTTTTAGTGTGTCCAGATTATGTTAATCCGTTTCAAAGTGGCTGCCGAGTTGTACTTTATCTATTTCAGATATTCAGCCTGAACCCGTGTTAAAATGGGACATGTGCCAAGTTCTAGGGGCGGCGGATTTATTCACAGTCGCGATTTTTGAAGGCCATTATTAAATGCCATTAGTTAACGCATCAAAGGTCATCCTTGCTTTGCCATTCATATTAATTGAGCTATGGCCATGCATATGTTTTTCTAAGGTATCAATTGAACTAAATATTGGGTTTGATATTTCAAATTGTTCAACGTCATATTCAATGCAGTTCAGAGCAACATGTTTTGTCAGCCGCCCTTTTAACGCTGAGATATCGAGCTGCTCTGCTGATAACACGATAAATTCATCACCATGAACCCTAAATAGCGGCGATGCTGGCAACATGTGTGTCAAGTCTGTAGCTAATTCAACTAACAAATGGTTACCATTTGCCCAACCGGCTTCCTGGTTGAACATAGAGAAATGTCGAAGATAAATGATGGTTGCATGTTGAATTTGTTCTGGTTTGATTTTCACATTTTGCTCACTGCTAGGGGACAGCAATATATTGAGAAATTCACGATTAAACAGTCCAGTTAGTTGATCATTATAAAAGTAAGCCAGTCTTTGTTGCTCGGTAATATTCTGCTGGGCTTGTTGGGTTGTATATTCCAGTTGAACAGTGCGTAAAGCGCTAACCGCCACTTTGGCGTAGTGCGGATTAAATTGACGGCCTGCAAGTAGTGATATTTCATTAAGGCTTTCTTCAACAGTCTTGCGACCTTTATAGATGCGGTCAGTGGTCATTGCATCAAAGGCGTCGGCAATACATATAATTTGTGCAAGCTTTGGTATCTCTTCACCACTCAAGCCATCAGGGTAGCCTGAGCCGTCATATTTCTCATGGTGAGAGCGAACGATATTGGCAATATCAGTAAAGGTATTGATTTTATACAGTAGTTGGTACCCAGACGTGGCGTGTTGCTGAATAATCTCAAATTCAATTTTATTGAGTTTCCCCGGTTTGAGTAAAATGGAATCTGGCGTGGCAATTTTACCTATATCGTGCACCATTGCTGCTCTATGAAGCTGATCAATTTCCGAATCAGTTAGTCTTAATGCTTTGGCGATACAAACGGCATAATCGGCCACTCTGCGAGTGTGCCCCGCGGTGTAACTGTCTCGTCCTTCAATCATTTCTACCAAAGAATATAAATATTGTTCAAAATCATTTTGCTTATCAAACCAATATTTTTTAGCTAGATTCTTATAATGGATCATCGCCGCGCAGCCGATGCCCCATAGTATTAATAAAAATAGACTTGTGTAGGTCAACTGGTGAAGCATTTGATCGTAAAAAGGCTGGACGGGAATTGAAATTGAAATGCCACCACGAACATCGCCAACGCTATACCCTTGGTGAGCATGACACTTTAAGCATGCTTGGGTCACGAGCATGGGTTCTAAAACGCGCATATAAGTGATGTTATCAATTTTGGCCAGTTCGCCGAAGTCATTCAATGTTTTTTGCATTCCCGTTAAGGCTTTTGTTTCCCAGGGATCTGCTGCATTATTTGGATTGAGTGGATTGAGACTGGTGATATGGCCTCTAATACCGTAATCATTAGCATAATCTTTAGCCACTTGGGTAAGAATATAAGCAGGGTTCATTAAGGTGAGTTGTTGACCATCATTGGTGATGACATCTCGATTGGCAATATGAGATAAGTAAATATTAGGGGTTGTGCGCTCGCTGACAGGGACATAAACGCCGCCATGTGAAGCTACCCACTTTCTAATTGCAACATCTTTTCTAATGCTTGCCTTAGCTTCGTTAAAAGCTAATTGCTCTGCGGATACTCTGGTTTGCCAATATAACGTTGTGATAAAACCCAGGATCAATAAGGTCCAGCCTACCAATGCTAAGTTCATCGTACGCTCGATGAATTTTGAATTCTTATTCAAAAAATTATCTCCAGTCGTTTTTTGAATAAGAATTTATATTCGATGTTAAAACGTTAAGTAATAACGCGGGGCAAATTGTTCTCACTGAAATCACCTATTTTAGTCAAGCTAATTTTTATCAAATACTGAAATATTATGTCATATATTAATTTTTTTTCGGTAATAAATTATCAAGATTGTTAACACCATCTCACTAATTTTACTAATTTAGTCGTCAACGGTATTGTTATGTTTAAAACACTCACTCAAAGCTGTGTTGTTATTGTTATCGAATTAACATTGCATAAACAGGCATAAAAAATATAGAGATATAGAGAGATAGAGATCCCCCTTGTGGAGAAATAAAGTTTGCTATCTCAACACGTCAAAGATAATATGCATAAAAAATGCATCTTATCTTTAGCATAAGCTAAAAATTAATCTGAGCCGTTTAAATGATCCCAACTTCAGCCATTAATTATCGGCATTTGCCACCGCAGCACCAGCAGGTGGCGACATGGTCCAAAGTGCTTATTGCCCAGCACGTTCAATTGAAAAGCGAAATTAACCATATTACTGCTCTGTTGTCTCAACCCACATTTTGCATCTTTCAATTCGATGCTAAGTTACGTCGACTCATTAAAGGGGTCAAAACCCATTTGCAATTAGAACATGAGTTTTTTACCCCCGTGTTATCGCAATTACATATCACCTCGAATCAAAAACATCGCCTGACAGAGGGCTATGAGGCACTGTTTGATACCTGTGAATCAACTGCGAAACTGGTCTACTCGTTGAAGTTCACCCTCAAAAACACCGCTATTAGTACAAGTCATATCAAAGAAATAGAATGTATGTTCAGTGATATACGTGCTCGTCTTGCCGATGAAGATATAGCCTATTCTATGATTGATACTTTGGAAGAACTGCATGCTTGAGTTTGTATACCACGATGAACCCGCCCAGCTTGAATGGTTCGTGCAGGACTTAGTCACTGCCGCGCAACATACTTTGTATGGTCAAGAGTTACTTTGTCGGGCCACGCTTGTCGATTCCCAAATCCCCATCGCGATGGAGCCGTTGATGGACTATCTCAATCACCATCAAGATTTGCTTTTGGAGATGACCAACCAGCAGCTCGACGATTTGTTTATTAGTGGGCGGTTGACGCATCTGATTGACAATAGCATCTGGATCAATATCGCCGGAAAATTGATAGCTTGCGCCAGTTTGTTTGACCGTCTGTGGCGACAAACGCTAAGCAAATTAACCGCTAAGCAAAAACAATGTTTGGTATTAGAGATCTGTGAAGACACTATCAGCAGTGATGATCCGAGCGTTGCAAGGATTTCATTTTTACAAAACCAAGGTTTTAGGGTGGCGATGGATGATTTTGGTTCCGGTCACTCAAATCTTATCCAGTTGAGTCGGTCAAATTTCGACATTATTAAGCTGGATTTGAAGCTTATTCAGGATGTTCCGACAGACTTATGGGCCGCCAGTTTGTATCGCGAAGTGATAAGCCTTTGTTCGTCAAAAGGCAGTCTTATCGTGGCTGAAGGGATTGAAACTCAGGCGCAGTCTGACTTCGTTCGCTGGGCTGGCGTCGATATTATCCAAGGTTTTTTATATTCAAAACCCCGACCTATCAAAGTAAAGCTCGCGAAAAACGGGTAATTTCAACAAGTATAAAGAGGAAAATAAATGCGCTCATTATTTTTAAGAATGCGATTGATCCATTGGGTGGGGGCGATGGCATTGTTTATCAACGCTCTATTTTTTACAGATGGGATTGGTTCTCAAGTGGTTCAATATTTGATGATGATATTTCTGATTATCCATGACATCGATGAGAAGTATTGGGGCGTTGACGCCCTGAAAAACGTAACCACTTATATGAAAACCTTTGAGAAAAAAGATCTCTCAGTGCCTTGTGAGGTTGATAGTCGCTACAACAGTGAAATAGGCAATGTGCTCGATGTGGTGAATACCTTCCGAGTCAACGTGAATGATGCGCTGGTTGATATTCAGCAGCAAGCCAATACCTCAGATGATATTGCCGAACTACTAAAGCAAAAAGCCCAAAATATTTCGTCAAGAATTCAAGATCAAGATAACCGAGTGGATTACCTAACAGACAGAGTCGATATTTTAGATAGCACATCGGTTTCATTGCGGGATAAAGCTGAAGCAACTCGCCAACAAGTCGAGCGCACCCAATCAGGGTTGATTTCCTCTAATGAATATATGGGAACAATGGCCCAAGGTTTGAATTCATATATTGAAAATAATGACAAATTACACAACAAATTTAACTCACTTTCAGAGCAAACAAAGTCTATCGAAAATGTAGTGATGGTGATCAAAAATCTTGCAGATCAAACTAACTTACTTGCACTGAATGCTGCCATTGAAGCGGCGAGAGCCGGTGAGCATGGACGGGGTTTTGCTGTGGTTGCCGATGAGGTTCGCAATCTTGCGTTTTCTACCCAGAAGAGCCTTGATGAAATTAACCACATTATCGCGGGGATCTCTGATGCGGTCATTGATGCTGGTGATCAGATGAAATCACAGTCGAGTGCGATTACCCGCTTAGCGCAATACACCACTTCCAGTCAAGTCGAATTACAGCAAGCCTGTTCTAATATCGATGAGATCTTAGGGCTTATTGGTCAGGGTAAAACTGAAAATAACATTGATATTCAATATATTAATCGGTTGGTCGCTGACGTAGCTGGCGAGATTGACGTGCTTAAAAAACTGTCTAGTTCTAACGCCCATGATTGTAATGATCTTGAGCAGCAAGGACACCGTTTAAGTGACGTGACGGCTCAAATTGTTGAACAACTCGGTGCGTTTAAAACGCGCGCAGCAGGGGCGTAGAATTTGCTCTAATGGATGTCTTGTTGATTTGAGGACGTGAAAATGAGAATGACTAGTTTTACCGACTATAGCTTACGTACGCTGATGTATTTGGCGAGCCTTCCAGAGGGGCAATTAAGTAGCGTTAAGGAGGTTTCTCAGTTATATGGTATTTCCCAAAATAACATGACCAAAGTGGTCCACAAACTTGCTCAACATGGTTATATCCAAACGCTTAGGGGCAAAGGGGGTGGCATTCGGCTAGCAATGTCGCCCGATACCATCAGGATCGGCACCATAGTAACGCTATTTGAAAAAACGATGGATGGTGTAGATTGCTTAAGTTCAGGATGCGTCCTGCAGCCTGCGTGCAAACTAAAGCTGGCGATTATCAAAGCGATGGATAATTTTATCTGCACGTTAAATGAATTTACCTTGGCAGATATGGTCGTCAATAAGCAGGAAATATCTTATCTGTTGCAGCTAGAAACAGCCGAAACAGAATAAACGTGGAAGCGAGTAAACTAACCTTAGTGTTAACTCGTTGGAACATTCCTAGGTGGAAAGTGTGCCGTTAAACGAAAGTACCTATAAAACGATTGTAAAACAATCAACGGATGCAGTGATTATTGCTGACGCAAATGGCAATATCCTTTCTTGGAATGACTGCGCGGAGCAGATCTTTGGTTACACAGAGCAAGAGGTCCTTGGTAAACATGTCCATGATATTTTACCGACTAAAAAACTGAAGATACGCGCCGATGCATCCTTTGATAAATTCAAAAAAAATAATGACTTTGGGCCTCTTATTGGCAAAGGTATCCATGTTCAAGGGTTAACCAAAGCTGGCAAAGAGGTGCACGTTCATTTTAGTCCTAATGTCACCAAGATTGATGGCGAAACGATTATTTTTGCTTTTATTAGAGATATCTCTGACATCATCTCACTGCAAGAGAAGCTGAGACTGCAGTCGACCACGGATGAACTCACCGGCATTCTTAATCGGCGTGCCTTTCTCGAGCAGTTTAAAACTGCCTTTGGTCTGGCGCAGCGTCATCAAGAACACTTTTCATTGTTGCTGTTCGATATTGACTACTTTAAAAAAATTAATGATCAATATGGTCACCACGTTGGTGATCGGGTGATACAAGGATTTGCGCATCACATTCAACAAACTATTCGTGATGAGGATATTTTTGGTCGGGTAGGAGGTGAGGAGTTTTACCTTGCACTACCCAGGATCGCGCAATCAGACGCTGAGGCGGTGGCTGAGCGTATTCGAGAGAGTATTGAAGCTATGGTTATCATCACGGAACAATATAGCTTATCAGTGACTACCAGTATCGGTATTGCTAGCTTGCTGGCTGACGATAGCTGTGACTTGATCCAACAGCGCAGTGACGTGGCGCTTTATCGCGCCAAAAATAGTGGTCGTAATTGCGTGAGTGTCTTTGATCGAGAAAAGTCGTAACCAGATTTTAGGGGGTAAACCCTATCTAAAGGCCCGTTAAGCGTTCCCATTTCTGGTTCGTTATCTTGAAGGTTCACTTCACTCACCGTTTGCAGAAGTATCTGCACCATTTGGTTGTATGCTGATTTGGTTGACCACATCAGCCACATGCGAGGTGGGGCTGGAGGCTGGAGGTCTCCGGCACCTAAACCTAAGCATGGATTTTCAACGGGCTCGCTGTTACTTCTTGCCGCGTTTACCCAACTCAGTCTCTAGCAAATGAACCATTTGTTCGGTCGCACTTGTAACCGCTTCCCCAATCGTTTCCGCATGCTGGCTGGTTGCAATTGGACGTTCTCCGGCAAGCCTAACCTCCAGTAAACAGCGCTTGTCCTTACTTCCGGACTTGGCCGAGCTGTTCTCGTCGCTTAAATGTACTTCAATGCGCGTGATCTGATCACTAAAACGGTTTAGATCTGATCTTAAAATGTCTTCGACACTTTGAGCAAGTGCATGTTGTCCGGATATGTTGTTATCTGTATTGATCTGGATTTGCATGACAATGTTTTCCTGTAATGTGAATTTACGCTAGGCCTAACATCTGTATAGCGCGCATGTGCGATTTTCAATCCGATGATGTCAATTCGCACAATGCTAAACACTTGACATTATAGAACGTTTTTATGACACGCAAGTATAAACCCAGGTAATTTAACCCTTATGTACCAAAAATAAGCATAAAATGAGAAAAACGGCCTAGATTACAAATAGACAAGATTTACCAATGCACACTTTACCGCTGTTAAATACATTAGAAGGGGGATGTCGGTCAGTTTCATCGAACGGAGGCAGAAGCCTTTAGCCATTGGTTTCGTTATAAAAAATTCAAAACGATGCGTTAGGGCTAACCCAAAATACCCATTTGCAAGGGGCATTAAATGAGTTAGCTCGTAGGCGTGAATTCAAGGCATATTGATATCAAGAGATAGGCTAGCGGGGGATACGATATCGCCTGCAGCACTCAGCCAGCTTTAAGCTGGGGCTGGGGCTGTGTGGCTGTGATGTTGTTAACAAGCTAAACCCATCTATTAATCCGAGCCGAGGTGAGTAATGGCTCTCTTACACTAACACTTGGCGCGTGTTGGCAATATAGTGATGGATCTGAGCCTCTGTTTTTGTGTCAATCATCACTTCTGGTCGACGGTGTTCTGGGCAAGGCATGCGTGGTGTGGTGCCAAATACTCGGCATATCAATGGTCGCTCCTCATACACCTCGCATCCATTAGGGCCCAAGTACACACAGTTCCACTCTTTTAATGCGGCTTCATGCTGGGCATTGGTTTTAAAGGGTAGGCGAGCCATTTCTTCTGAAGAGGTTGTGACTGGGCCGCAACAATCGTGACAACCAGGCTTGCATTCAAATGACGGAATGCGCTCGCGCAGTAGATCGACTATCTCTATGTTATTTTTCATTAATACCTAACTTTTGTGTATACATAGCATGGGGTTGAAATCATAAGCTGACACTCCTTTGCAGTAAGGTCAGCGCTCATCATTTGCTGTTATCAAAGATTAACGGACTGAGTATGTTAAGCCTCAGCTCGATTAACATCTGCCAAGCGGGTTACAAACCTTGCTGATACTGGGCGTTAGTCGAGATGGTCACCAGTTGATTAAGCTCAACTTTAGCATCTACGACGCCTTTAAGGACGTTTTCAAAGTGACTGACCAGTTGTACTTTATCGATTTCAGCTTTTGAACCTGATCCAATGTTGGTGAGGTCGATAAAGAACTCATCAAATAAGTGGGATAAGTCTTCAACGGCTTCGATGTTTAAAAACTGTTCGTGGTTATAGATGCTCGGATAGCCGCCTTTTTGTTTGTCTACCGCAAATGAAATGCCTTTGACGTTAGTGATGGTGGTGGCTTTTTCACATTTAAGCATGCAGCCATCTTCAATGCTGGGCTTATTACAGCCTACGGTTTGTTGGAAAAAACATTGTCTGCTGGTCATCATCAAAATGGGGTGATAAATGCTGTAAAGCAGTTTAAAGTTTTCTGGTCTGGCAATATTTCTAATTTGGTTGCGGTTAATCTCGTTCGATATAAACGCGCCAGCACAATTAAGCTGTTCTTGTAGCGTTAGCAAGGCATAAGAGTTGGTGGTGTTTAAAAACGGCCCAGCAATCCACTCGATGTCCATTTCATAGGCTTTAAACGCGACGCCGGTGTTGTTTGTCACAATACGCTTGGGCTTTACTACTTCTAATACTCTAACTGCTTCAAGGTAATCTTTGCCAATAAGTACTGCTGGAAACCACGGAATAAGCCTTGGGTTACGCAAGAATATGTCGATGTACTTGTTGTCGTTTTTCTTAAAGCTTTCTGGCAACTTGAAATAAATATCGGCGTCAGTGACATCGCACAAGTTAACGTCTTTTTCGTCGCTGATCAGCAAAGACAGTGTCGGGACCTCGGTCACTTTTGGGTGTTTAGTCAACTTAGGTAAGGTTACTGCACCAATGTATTCTCTTTGAGTTAGCTGCAATAACAGTTGGTTTTTAAGCTGAGTTAATTGGCTAAACGGCAGGTTTAAATCGGCGTCTAAGTCGTCAAAATTGAACGTTTGTAACAAATAGCCGCTGCTTTTAAGGCTTTTAAAGCGTTTTTCGATAGCCGCTTCATCAATGCGAGACTCTGTTGCTTTAGTTAACGTGATCGCTGAGTTAATTACAAAATGTTGTTCTGGGGTGCTAACCGTTATCGACAACGGTTGATCCACTTGGCCGGAAAACGCCAGTGCTAGCGTTGGTTTGGCAATGCTTAAGTGATTAATTTTTTCAGCGACCAGTTCAACAATGGCGTTTTTATCTGACGACAGTGTGTGTTGTGCGGCTTCAATTTGCACTACAGATATCGCGTTACTCTTATCGTTAGCATGCTTAAAGCTGTTATCGCGCGGGTTGTCGATAAACATGTCTTTGGTGAGATTACCCTTTAAAAATGAGTTGGTAAAATCACGGTTAAACACTTTATGTAAGTTCGAGTCATCGGCTAATAATTTACCTGTATCGATAAATTTATCAATCTGCTTGCGCCAGCTATCGACCACGGTATGCACATATTGAGCACCTTTAATGCGGCCTTCAATTTTAAGTGAGTCAACGCCAGCATCGACTAATTCTGGTAAATCAAAGTAGGCTGAGTTGTCTTTTAAGTTCAGCGGGAACTTGTTGCCAGTGGCGGTAATTTCATATTCATCACGACACGCTTGGCTACAACGACCACGGTTACCTGAATTGCCGACACTGACTGAACTTGAATAACATTGGCCAGAAAAGGCAATGCATAATGCGCCGTGAACAAAGACTTCAGTGAGAACATCGTGATCATGGGCCAAGGTGGTGAGACTTTTAATTTCGCCAAGGTTTAGCTCACGCGATAAGTTTACTCGAGTGGCGCCTATTTTAGCTAAAAAGCCAATTTGGCCTTCGTTATGGGTTGTTAGCTGAGTCGATGCATGAATTGCTAAGCTCGGAAAATGTTTGCTGAACAAATTAAACAAACCTAAGTCTTGTACAATAATGCCATCTATACCGGTATTAACCAGTTGATTGAGTAATTTAACCAATGTAGGAATTTCGTTTTCAAGAATAACGATATTCATGGTGAGAAACACTTCACACTGGTATTGGTGAGCAAGTGCGATAACACCAATTAAGTCATCGAAGGAGAGGTTGGCTGCACGGTTGCGGGCGTTAAAGGTATCTAAGCCACAATAAACGGCGTTTGCACCGGCAATAATCGCAGCTTTGATCGCATCGACATCTCCACCGGGTGCCAATAATTCGATTTTTCTATTCATGATATTTTCGCTATTTTAGGACGTTAATTATTAATTTAGATAGTAATTTTACGTGTATTTTTTGCTGATTGCTATTTATTAGCTTATCCGATTATATCAGTCATCACCAAGGTGAATTAAACGTAAAAGGCCTTCATTTATGCTTAACTACGCCACAAATGAAGGCCTTATATTACTAATCTAGTACCCATTACCTAATGCGCAAACGTTGTTGATATTAACTTCTTGCTTCTGCTTCAGCTTGACTTGTAAGGTACTCGTTAAAAGTGCCATGGAAGTTTATCAATTTTTTGTCTTTTACATCAATAATACGTGTTGCCAGTGATGACACGAATTCACGGTCATGGCTGACAAATATCAATGTGCCTTCAAATAATTTCAACGCTTGGTTTAGCGCTTCAATTGCTTCCATATCCATGTGGTTGGTTGGCTCATCCATTACCAGAACGTTAATATCCATCATCATTAACTTACCGAATAATAAACGATTCTTTTCACCACCAGAACAGTTGCGTACTTTTTTGTTGGCATCATCATCAGTAAATAATAACCGACCTAACATGCCTCGAACCATTAAATCATTGTGCTTTGGTGTGCGCCACAATGACATCCAATCAAATAAAGTCATGTCATTATCGAAGTCGGCAGTGCTGTCTTGTGGGCAATAACCAATCGCAGCATTTTCAGACCATTTAATCCGGCCATGATTATGATCTAATTCATTAACCAAACAGCGTAGCAGGGTGGTTTTACCAACGCCGTTTTCACCAATAATCGCCAGTTTTGAACCGGCATCTAAAATAAGGTCGCCGTGTTCAAATAATACTTCATCAAAACCGTGGGACAGTTCCTCAAGCACTAATGCTTGGCGATGCAGTTTTTTGCATTCGGGAAAACGGATTGATGGGGTAATACGACTAGATGATTTAACATCATCTAATTTAATTTTATCCATCTTTTTAGCACGAGAGCTGGCTTGTTTAGCTTTAGATGCGTTGGCACCAAAGCGGTTAACGAAGTCTTGCAGTTCGGCCACTTCAGCCGTTTTCTTGGCGTTACCGGCTAAAAGTTGCTCACGGATTAAACCTGATTGAGCAAGGAAATATTCGTAGTTACCTGGATAAACCCGTAATTCGCCATAATCAATATCAGCCATATGGGTACAAACAGAGTTTAAGAAATGTCTGTCGTGCGAAATGATGATCATGGTGCATTTACGTTTGTTTAGCTCGGTTGCTAACCAACTGATGGTATGAATATCCAAGTTGTTGGTGGGTTCGTCGAGTAACAAGATGTCTGGGTTAGCGAATAAAGCCTGCGCTAATAGCACGCGTAATTTCCAACCAGGGGCAACCTGTTGCATTAAACCAAAATGAAATGATTCATCGATGCCGGCTTCTAATAAGATTTCACCCGCACGACTTTCGGCGCTGTAACCATCCATTTCGGCGAACTGGCTTTCTAAATCACCGACGCGCATACCATCTTCATCGGTCATTTCAGCTTTAGCATAAATATTGTCACGTTCTTGCTTAACTTTCCAAAGCCCTACATCGCCCATGATCACCGCATCAACTACGCTATATTGCTCAAATGCGAATTGATCTTGACTAAGGGTACCGACTTTAAAGCCTGGCGTAATCGACACATTTCCTGACGTTGGGGTAAGCTCGCCACTCAAGATTTTCATGAACGTGGACTTGCCACAGCCATTTGCGCCGATTAAACCGTAACGGTTACCGTGACCAAATTGAGCCGAGATGTTTTCAAATAATGGCTCAGGGCCAAACTGCATGGTGATATTAGCGGTAGAAATCAAAGCAATGTTCCAACTGTGTACTAACTGAATATTTATCAACAAAAGGCAAGTAAACAGCCGTGTGAGAATAAGACAGACGTGAGTATATTAAGTAAATAGGCCGCGGATTATACAGGTTAGGGTTAATTTGTCGATTTATAATCTGCTAATATTATCCACTATAGTGTTAGTTACTCCGATTACCTTAACCTAGCGTTAAATAGTGATGAAGAACATGACTCTTTTGACGATTGAGGGATAACACTTGACCGCGGTCTGGCGCGCGTTTATAGCATGGTGCTGTATATAAAAAGCGATGTTAATTATAGATTAACATCGCTTTTTCATTTATCTACAAAGTAACCGTGGCTAATTAATTTGCTATTGATAAGTCTGATTCTGCCGCAGCCAACAGGGCAAATTCTTCATTAGCACTTTTAGCAACTAAATGCTTGGCGCTATAGCCAAAGTAATAGGCTGCACCAATTGCAAATAACACCATAGTGAATAGAAACGCCCGTGGATCGAATGCGTATACGCCAGTGAGTGCAATTAACGACAACACTAAAGCAATGCCCGAAGTAAAAATACCGCCTGGTGTTTTGTATGGACGAGGCATATCGGGCTGTTTGAACCGCACTAAAATGTGGCTAAGCGCCATTAATGCATACGATACAGTGGCACCGACAACGGCCATGGCAAGCATTAAATCACCTTCGCCACTCAGTGAGGCAATAAAACCAAATATTGCGGGGACGATTAATGCGCGCGCAGGTACCTTGCGTGAAGTCGTAATGGATAATGAACGAGGTAAATATCCGGCACGTGATAACGCAAATACTAAGCGGCTATAACCATAAATAATTGAGAAAAATGAAGCAACTAGACCTGCCAAACCTAAAATATTTACTATGGTAGCCAAGCTGTGATTACCGGTAGCATTCAGTGCATCAACTAATGGTACCGCACTGGCACCCATGGCTGCAGCACCGCCAGCACCAGGGACTAGTACCACAACCAAGAGTGCAGTAAAGAGTAAAAATATCATTGCCCCAATAATGCCTTTTGGCACATCTTTGGCTGGATCTTTCGCTTCTTCTGCTGCTAATGGTACACCTTCAACTGCTAAAAATAACCACATTGCAAACGGCAATGCAGCCCAAACGCCGTACCATCCTAGAGGTAAAAACTCACTTGCCCCTGCCGCTTCTGTCACTGCAACATCATATAAGCGTGATGCATCAAAGTTACCGATCAGCACGACTGCAGTCGCAATGATAACCAATACAGCTAACCCGCTGATCACCATCATTACTTTAAGTGCTTCACCGACACCGGCTAGATGAATACCCACAAAAACGATATAAAATAATGCATAGACCCAAGGACCATTAAACCCCAATAACTCTTGCACTGCAGAGCCAATAAAAATCACAATGGCAGCAGGCGCCAGCGCATATTCAATTAACACCGCAAGTCCGGTTAAATAACCGCCGGCGGGGCCCATGGCTTGACGAGCAAAACTATAACCGCCGCCTGCAGCAGGTATTGCCGCTGACATTTCAGCTAAAGACAGTACTAAGGCTAAATACATGATGGCCATTAAGACAGCTGCAATGGCAAATCCGCCCCAGCCAGCTTCGGCTATACCAAAGTTCCACCCGGCGAAGTCTCCAGATATAACGTACGACACTCCTAAACCGGCGAGTAAAACCCACCCTGCAGTGCCGCTTTTTAATTGCCTTTTGGCAAGATACTCTTTGTTGTTCTCAGACATGATTGTTTTCTCCGTTGGTAGTTAACCTCAGCACGGGTAGTAAACGGTTATCGAACAGGTAAAATATTCTGATTAGGTTTACTTATCCCATCTCTTAAACCGAGTTGAGGTTATTTAGTTTTAATATGTGTTATTCCGCGATTAAAAAGTTTTTGGTTTGTTGATGGTGTTCAATCACATCGTCTTGAGTGCGATCCTTTAAATTGACTCCCGTTAGCTTGATTTTTTGGGCTTGTGTTAATAGATAAACCGCACGTTTGGCTGCTTCGCTATAAAGCAAACCAGCAGGGCGGATGTTTGAAATACAATTTCGACTCGCATCGTTGAGTCCTGTTTTAGGTGCCCAAGTAAGATATAACCCAAGGCTGTCAGGTGAACTTAGCCCTGGCCGCTCGCCTATTAGCACCATCACAATTTGGGCATTTAGCAGCTGACCAATATCATCGCCTATGGCGACACGTCCTTGTTCAACCAAGGTTATTGGGGCTATTTTCCATGGTGTGTCTTGCTGATTAAGCAGCGTTAATAACTCGGTTATAAATGGTTGGGCATTATTCTGTACCGCCAGTGATGACAAACCATCGACCACCACAATGGCGAGATCGTATTGGCTGTGGGTCGCTTGACCTTGGTTATCCATGTGGGTTAACAACGTTTTGCGACCACTGTCGGCGAGTTTTCTGCCAAGATCTGGGCGTTGTAAATAGGTAATGCGGTCTTTTGCCTGACTGCTGACCTTTATGGGCGTGGCAAGGTTAATCAGTGATGGGATACTGGCTAGTTGCTCAACCAGTGCATCAATGTCGAGCGGAAAGTTTACCGCGTCGCGTGCTTGCGCATGAGACAATTGAAACGCTAACAACTCAGATGTGGGTAGACTAATGCCCGCTCTGCCAAGGCCTATGCGGGCATCGGTAAAACGGCGAAGATCGCGCCATGGATTGGACACCACAGTGCCATTAGCGAGATGTGATAGGGCTGCACCGACGGCATTATTGGTCTGTTTTACACAAGGTGTGCTCATTAGCGGCCTCCTTGCAGTGCATACAATGGCTTAGAAAATGCGCTCGGTAGCGTGCTCGATAACACACAATCAGTGCTATTTTTCATGATGTTCATTTTTGTTAGCCACTGCTCAAACTCGGGGGCCGGACGGGAACCCAATACTCGGCGGACATATAAAGCATCATGAAATGATGTGGTTTGATAATTAAGCATGATGTCATCTGAGCCGGGGATCCCCATTACAAACGAACATCCTGCAACGCCTAACAAGGTGAGTAGATTGTCCATGTCGTTTTGGTCGGCTTCGGCATGGTTGGTGTAGCAAACATCACAGCCCATTGGCACACCGAGTAACTTGGCGCAGAAATGATCTTCAAGTCCTGCCCGGGTAATTTCTTTACCATCAAATAAATATTCAGGACCAATAAAGCCAACAACTGTGTTGACCAGTAATGGATTAAACTTGCGTGCGACGGCATAGGCTCTGGCTTCACAGGTTTGTTGATCTAATCCATGATGTGCATTGGCCGACAACGAGCTGCCTTGGCCCGTTTCAAAATACATCACGTTATTGCCAACGGAGCCTCTATTTAGGCTTAATGCCGCATCTTGGGCCTCTGCTAAGGTATTTAAATTACATGCCTATGCATCTGAGTCAGTTTTGGCTTATTCTTATAGTATAAATCAAGACTAGAAGTGAGATTTGCTATGAA
>NZ_JBEOPP010000064.1:0-27001 GCF_040310185.1 Shewanella sp. T24-MNA-CIBAN-0130
CCATCGATGCTTGAAGCAGTATTAAAGGCTGGATTCAGTGGTTAGGTTAAAAATTAAACACTCATGCGGTAGCCCTGTCTTTTCGCCCCCTTCAGGGTATCGACTAAGTCTATTTTACTACTGTCCGTAATTACGCTGGTGATTGCATGTTGATATTGATACGAAACCCACATGCCAATAATAGCGAGTACAACACTAGATATAGCAATCAATGAGCCAAAAACAGCTGAAATATCTACTTTAATTAAAAGCGCTCTTTCGAAAAGAAAGAGGTAACAGACTAATATATATAAACCGTTACAAATAAGAAATTTATAAGTACTTTTCATTCTGTGACCTATTGGTTTACTGCATTTTTCATTGTATCTTCATCTTCATTATAAACGGGTAACAAAATTTCTTCTTGTTTTTCAGAAATTGCTATGAATACAACTGTCGCAGTAGGTAATTTTTTATCAATTGACTTAATATCCAAGTCTATTTTAGTTTTTATAATAGAGTCGGATAGCCAGATAGTTTTACTTGACCCCTTTGTCCTAAATCCAATGAGATTGTTGGATCCATTTTCATTTTCCTGATCATACTGATTGATGATCTTTTTTATCAAATGTGAATCACACTTGAATGGGCTTGAAATCGTAAAGTCGCGGTTTGAAGCCTCGTTTATAGCGTCTTTAAATAATTTAGAATCATCATCATCAGACATGAAATTAGGTATTAATTCATTAAATGCATTGTTTAGTTTTTCCCATCCTTTTCTCACCAAATGGCGATCATCAGTTTCATATTTTGTAATATGAACTTTTTGTATGATTTTTGAAATATTTTCAGCCTTGTCAATCAAGGATTTTTTTTCTGCTTGGTTAGTATACTTACTCCATACCAGTCTGAATTGGCATTTCTTGTCTTCGCCTTCACTATCTGAATAATATGTATCGCCATCAGAATTCGTCTGTTTATACTTGCTTAAATTTTTGAAGTAAGATGATATATATTGTTTTATAGATCGGAGGTTATCTGATGATTGAGGCAATCCGACATGTAACATGAGATCTTTTTTAGGTATAAAATAAAAATATGATGGTAATCCAATTATAGAGTTCTCATCACCGTCTTCTTTCACCGTTGAGTTTCCTATTGATTGACTTCGAGATAACGATAGTACTTTATTCTCTACATTCGACATTTCATTCCAAAGAGTAATAACAAAATTACCACTGCTCTCGTCATGATAAAAATCACTACAATAAATATTATTACCAGAGTTATCAGGTCCTTTAGTGCTTGTGCTTCCTAAGTTTTCCTGTTTTTTCAGCCAATTAGAAAATAATTGAATAAAATGTTCATACCCGCCGAATAAAGGTACTTCAGTTAGACTTTTTTTGTTATAAAATCCAAATTTATTTATTTTAAAATAAGTTATCTCACTCTTCATTATTAGGTTTTCCTTTCATTGCAATAAGTGGGCTCAACCCAAGATTTTCAACATTCATCATTTCCCCACCTCACTCTTACTCAAACATCGCTGTGCTACTTGATAAACAATCGCATCGACTTGTTGTTGGGTGAGTGCTTGGGTTCGGACGGCTGGTATGGTTTTGACTAGCTGTTTGTGATTTAAGATGGGGAACGGTGGCCGAGTTTGGCTTGTCACGTACCAGCCGGGGAATACTAATACTGGGCTTGCAAACACAGGCTGGCCTGTGGCTTTAGTTAACCATTGGCTGACCCATGTTGCTTGTCGGGTTGCTTGTTCGATTGGCTTGGTTTCAGTCCACGATGGAAAGCATAAGCGGCCGTCTTTATAACATAGTTGGTAGTCTTTACCTTTAGTGGCACTAGTCGCTTTACTGTCGCGTTTGCGTTTGTGGCGGCCTTTGGTTTCGATGGCGAATACGCCATTTTTACCTATGGCTAAGTGGTCGATGTTAAAGCCGTCGGCTTGTATGTCGTGAAATACTTGATAGCCTAAAGCTTGTAAGCCTATTAGCTCGTTGGCAGTGGCGATTTCTGCTGTGTGACCTAAGCGTAATTTAGTGAGTTTTGAGAAGGTTTTCCATGTTTTACGTCCACAATAAATCAGTCCAATAACGGCAACTATGGCGAAAAGGTATGGGAATGATTTTTCAGTAATATGCTTTTGAATACTCTCGGTGGCAAACGGAAAGCTCACTACCACCACGGCCATGGTTAAGCCACCGAGTAGATCAAATTGTAACTCTTGAATTTGTTGCTGTAGGCCAAATGCAGGGATGCGCAGAAGTTGCTCGCGATCTACCGGCAGTTTAACCGTGTGATCACGGTATTTAAGCAGCAAGAACATTATGCCTATCATCAAAAACATGCCCGAAAGCAATATGCCGATGGCGAATACATTGGTAAACAAGCTTGTCATTTTCATCCTTGAGCGTGATGTCAGCTATATGTTCGCTTCATCACAGGTCAATCCAAGTAAATAGGATCTAAGTAATTTGTCTGTTTTTTTTGAAATGCATTAAACAAGGTCTAAGGGGGAGGGCTTTCAAGCTGTGAGCAAGTGCTGTGGGTCAACATTTACGTTTTCTTCCCTGACTTTAAGTCTGTTTACTACGTTGTCTTTACTGACTGTCGCCATTCCATGTGTTATTCACACAGTAACCGATTTTACTTGCGGCTATCAATCACTATTTGTTTATCTTTCAAATAAGTAAAATAAGTGGGATCAAAGTCTTAGGGATCCCCACGAATTTAATAGCATGCCTGTGGATCCTTGATTAAATCTTGTCGCGTCTTGATCCCTGTTAGCCAGTGAGACTGCAACTGCTTCAACTGCCTATCTTTGTATGATCTTAAGCCAATGAATGGGTTTGAGAGCACGTTACAGTGCTTGGTTTAGTTCGCTTAATGCCTATGTTAATGGCAGCTTTGACGGCTAAAGCTAGCAGCGAAAGCTCAAGTTGAGATTGGCAGGCAACGAGTCGCAATACCTTGAGCCTGTTCGCGTTTCGCTGTCATTCATTTTTAGACCTGCTTAATATCCCTAAAGCTCTCTTCTATTTGCATCCTCGTCGCATAAATTTTAACGACCTTTTAGCTGTATCGCTGGTGCGACATAGTGATGTTGCCAGCAACCAAGGTTCCTTTTCTCGATTTGCACTTGCACTAGACGGTTTACTCCGCCTAGTTTTATCATCTGTTGCAGTTTTATTCTTTTCGTTTTTTCCTTTTTATGAGGCATTTGTCAGTTTGTGAAATCATTTATTTATAATGATTATAAGTTTACTTCAGAATTAATTTTAATTAAATTGTGAATTAATGTGAAAAGATATTGAAAGTTATTAACGAGGTTGTGAATAGTTATTAATGGTTATTGGTTTAATAAAAATAGTTATGAATAAAGACGATATGATTTCATAAGTTATATTATGTTTAAATCATTCTCATTTATATAAAGTGCAAATTTAAAATCATAGTAACCAGTAAGAGTTATTGAAAAGATACAATTAAAATCAATGGCTTGTAATTTATATTTGGTAATTTAAATATCAAAAAAATACATCCAACAGGCAAGGCTAAATAAAGATCTCGATCCCGAATAAATCATTTATAAATTAAAAATCACAGATCTAACAATACCTCTAAAGTAATAGCTTCGTATTTTAATTAATTCAAACTACAATTTAAATGCAAACTAATTAACACCAACGTTACCAAATCATATAATAATTAACTGTAAGGCCAAGATGATGAACAAATGTATTATCACTACGTTACTTTGTGGGATATTCGCTTTCGCGTGCTTATCTCTCTCAGTTCAGGCGGCCCCCTGGAACCAACTCACTGGTGAACAACTGGAACAGCAACTGACGGAGAAATTTGCTCAGGGTAAATACTCTAACAAAGGTGCCGACTCCTGCCTGATGTGTCATAAGAAAAATGACAAGGTCATGGCGATATTCGATGGCGTGCACGGTAGCCCGAGCCAACAGGGTTCGCCTATGGCGGGTCTGCAATGCGAAGCCTGCCATGGCCCGTTAGGCAAACATAACAAAGGCGGCAAGGAGCCGATGATCGCCTTTGGCAAAGAGAGCAAGCTGTCCGCTCAGAGTCAGAACAGTGTCTGCCTGGGTTGCCATAACGATCCTAAGCAGATGGCATGGCATAGCAGCAGCCACAATTTAGACGAGGTGGCCTGCAGCGATTGTCATAATATCCACACCGACAACGATCCGGTTATGGACCAGCTCACGGTCAATGACACCTGCACCTCTTGTCACACTCAGCAAAAATCTGCCATGAATAAGCGCTCATCTCACCCGATGAAATGGGATCAAATGACCTGTATCGATTGTCATAATCCACACGGTTCTATGAGTGAAAGTGCGCTGAATCACGCCACGGTGAATGACACTTGCTATAGCTGTCATGGCGAAAAACGTGGCCCCGTTTTATGGGAGCATGCGCCAGTGACAGAAAATTGTGCCAACTGCCATAACCCCCATGGCAGCGTTAATGAAGCCATGCTCACTCAAAGAGCGCCACAACTGTGTCAGCAATGTCATATGGATGATGGTCATGCTAGCCGTGTTGTACAGCAAGGCGGAAGTGACGCCTTTGGCGGCGGTAAGAGTTGTCTCAATTGCCATAGCCAGATCCATGGCTCCAATCACCCAGCCGGCAGCAAGCTGCAGCGCTAATTAGGAGTAACTCAAATGAGATTCAAATTTAACCTCATCACGTTATCACTTCTCGCTATATCAGGTGTGATAACGGGCTCTGCAATGGCGGCTGACTTTGGCGTGAACAAGGCCAATACCAGTACCGTTAACCAGCAAGTCTTTCAGTGTAAGCGTTGCCCTCAAGTTGCAGGTTATAGCGGCAGCATCGGGGTCAATGCCGCCTATATTGACAGTGATGACATTCACTCAGGTAATGCGTTCGGTACCGACAATGACGGGGCTAATGGCAGTGTGGATGCCGATTTACATTATCGAAACAGTGCAGGCTATAAAGCCAAGTTCCAGGCACACCAGTTAGGTCTGGATAACGGCTTCGCTCATCTTGAAGCAGGAAAGTCAGGCCACTATAAACTGGTGGCAGATTATCAGCAGCTGACCCGTTATCAGTCAGGCGATGCACGCAGTCAGTTATGGTACCAAGATGGCGTGCTGACACCGAGTGAGCATACTCAAATTCAGGAGCTCTCGCTGCAGAGGAACAAAGCTGGCTTAGGTTTGAGCTATGGCCAAGACTTTTATCAGGCTTATGTGCGTTATGAGCACGAGCATAAAACCGGTTACCAGAGCAGTAGCATTGTCACTCCGCGCCCGGTTAATTTCGGCCTGCCAGTCGATGCCAACACAGATAACCTCACCGCGGGGCTGTCACTGTCTGGCGATAGCTGGACGACAGACCTGAATTATTTCGTGAGTCAGTATAAGAACGATATCGACGCCTTAAGTCTCCCCTATCTGTATGACGTTTTTGCACCCGCGCCTGACAATCAGGCTCATCAACTTAGCTTGTCTGGCCAATATCAATTTAACCGCACCGTTATGAGTGGTCGCCTGGCATCGGGCAAGATGACCCAAGACGATAATTTAATTCAAATGTCCGCTAATCCACTGCAAAACTGGGACGGGGAAGTCGATACCTTAGACGGCAAGCTGTCAGTCACTTCGCTTGTGAGCCACAAACTCAGACTCGGCGGCAGTGTCGATTACGCTAAGCGCGACAATAAGGGATCGGTATGGGAATTTGCTCAATATGAAGTGAACGGGATCACGGGGGCATTTAAACAAAATGTGCCTTTAGACACCGAGCGCCGCGGCCTCAAGCTTAATGCCAAATACCGCCTAAGCAGTGACTATCGCTTACAAGCTGGCTATGACCGCAAAGAGATGGAGCGCAGTTATAGTGACCGCGAACAGACCAGTGATGATGTGCTGTGGGCCAAGCTCAATGTCCGCGCATTGGATAATATCAAGCTTAAGTTCAAGGCCAGTCTGGATAACCGCGGCGGCAGCGAATATCAAACTAGCGAACTGACCTCATCTGAAACGAATCCTTTGCTACGCAAATACTACTTGGCTGATAGAAAGCGCACCGCTTTCGAAGCCAAGTTTAATCACACCCCAACGTCGTGGCTCAGTGTGGATATGACGGCCCGCTACGCCAAAGATGATTATAACGAGACGCAACTGGGTCTGAGCGGATCTGAAGATTACGGCTATGACATCAACCTTGGGCTGCAGCTTGATGCGCACCTATCAGGGTATGCCTTTGCTGGTCAGCAGTGGATCGAATCCAATCAAGCTGGCAGTCAGCGTTTCTCAACCCCTGATTGGTTCGCCGATATCGAAGATGAGTTTATCAATTTGGGTGCTGGTTTCAACTATAGCGGGCTGCTTGAAGACAGGCTCAGCCTAGGCGGGGACTACCTATTTGCAAACTCCACCAGCAACACGCTGGTCACCTATGACGTTACCACGCCACAGGGGGATTACGATTCTTTCAACCATAGTCTCAAGCTACATGCGAACTACGCATTAAGCGAAGAGATGGCGTTAAAGCTGGCTTACCAGTATGAGCGCTATTACGACACCGATAACGCGCAAATTGATGTCAATACAGTTCCAGGACTGACCACCTTAGGTAACCTGAACCATAACTATAACGCGCACCAAGTGATGTTGTCGTTTAGCTACCAGCTGCGCTAATGCAAACAGTGCTAATCATAACTGCAATGAGGAAAAGATAATGGAACGCAGAAGTTTCTTAAAAATGAGTGCCGCACTCAGTTGCGTAGCAACGGTTTCAGGCTGTAACTCAAGCTCTAAAGATGTTGAAGTAGTGCCGCCTACGCCACCTGTTGCCGCTGAAAAGCTCAACTGGTCGGCTTGTCTGGTTAACTGTGGATCTAACTGTCCGGTACAGGTTTTTTCTACCGATGGGGTGATCACCCGGGTTGAGTCTCAATTTACCACCACAGATAAATTCGGCGACCACGATGTGCGCGCCTGCCCACGGGGCCGCTCCTTGCGTAAACGTGTCTATGCACCGGATCGCCTGAAATACCCGATGAAGCGTGTTGGTCCTCGTGGCAGCGGACAATTTGAGCGGATCAGCTGGGATGAAGCCCTTGATCTTGTCGCCGAAAAATTGCAAGACACCATATACCAGTACGGTAATGAATCGATTCACTTCACCTATAACTCGGGTGCGCGTTATCACTTTTCGGGTAAGCAGTGTCTCTACCGTCTGATGAACCTTAAGGGCGGTTATCTCAACGTCTATGGCGATTATAGCTGGTCACAAATTTATGAAGCAGCCGGACAAACATACGGCTCAGCCGGTCCTGGCTGGCAGGGAAGCAGTGTATCTGAGATGCAAAACTCAGACTTAGTGCTGATGGTTGGCTACAACCCATCCGAGATCCGCATGAGTGGTTCGGGCGAAGCCTATGACTTCCTGGTACAAAAGCAGAAGCATAACTTTAAGACTATCTTGATCGATCCTCGTTATACCGACTCTGCCGTAGGTAAAGAAGATCAATGGCTCGCTATCCGTCCGGGTACCGACGCGGCGCTGTTCGAAGCTTTGGCTTATGAGTGGATCACCACTAACACAGTCAATCAGGCCTTCTTGGATAAATATTGTGTCGGTTATGACGAGAAAACCATGCCTGCAGGCATTGGATATGAAGAAAGCTATAAGGCGTATATTCTCGATAACGCCACGGTTGGCGACTCAATTCCGGGCGTTAATGCTAAAACGCCAGAGTGGGCTGCTGCTATCACAGGTATCGAAGCCCACCTTATTGTCGAATTGGCCCGTGAACTGGCTGCGGCTCGTGCCCCTTTCATCCAGATTGCCGCTTCGCTAAACCGCCAGGCTGCCGGTGAAAACAACACCCGTGCAGGTTACATGTTGCCTATCTTATTAGGTCAACTGGGTCTGCCGGGTACTAACTGTGGCGGTCTGTGTAAGGGCTCTTCTCTACACGCACCGTCAATGCCTACTGGCTCAAACCCAGTGAAGAAAGCCATCTCATTCTTTACCTTCACTCAGGCCATCGAAGACGGTAAAAACATGACCGTCCTGTCCGATGGGGTACAAGGTGTGGATCTTGATGACGAGGGTGACGGCAAGTTGGGCACTGATATCAAGGCGATCATCAACTATGGTGGTAATGCGCTGATTAACCAACACTCTGATGTGCGTAAAACCGAGAAGCTACTCCAAGATGAAGCTAAATGTGAATTTATCTTAGTCGTCGATAACTGGATGACGCCCAGTGCCAAGTTTGCCGATATCCTGCTGCCAGATGTGTCATGGCTTGAATCAGAAGACTTAGTTAACCAAAGTTACGCAGCGGGTGATACCGCCTCCTTGGTACAGATGAGCACAGGCGTCGACCCTATGTTTGAGAGCCGTCCTATCTATGAGGTTTGTGTCGACTTAGCGAGACGTATGGGGGTTGAATCTGAGTTTACCGAAGGTAAGAGCCGCAAAGAATGGCTGGATCAATTCTATGCCGAATCTAAAGCTGCCACCCCAGAATTACCAGCAAAAGAGCAGATGCTCACACAAGGTATCTATCGCAAGTATCTGCCGAACGGCGGTTATATCGTACTGGAAGATTTCCGTACCGATCCCGATGCAAATCCTCTAGGCACACCCTCTGGAAAGATTGAGATCTACTCATCACGCCTGGCAGAGAAAGCCCGTACCTGGAAGCTCAAAGAGGGTGACGTTATATCTGCGCTGCCTAAATATGTGCCCACTTGGGAAGGTTATGAAGATACTGAGACCAAGAAGAAGTATCCATTACAACTTACGGGTTATCACACTAAGGGCCGTGCCCACTCAAGCTTTCACAACGTCCCCTGGCTACGTGAAGCCGTACAGGATGCAGTATGGATGAATCCACTGGATGCGAGTAAGCGTGGACTCAAAACCGGTGACAAGGTCCATATCTTCAATGATCGCGGCACCATCGAGGTCGAAGTGAAGGTAACACCTCGTATCATGGTCGGCGTAACTGCACTGGGTCAGGGCGCATGGTTCCTACCCGGCGGCGCGGTGGATAAAGGCGGTTGTTTAAACGTGCTGACCACACAACGCACCACACCGGTAACGAAAGGCAATCCTCAGCACACTAACCTGGTTGAAATCCGTAAGGTCTGATAGGAGTTAACAATGAGCAATAATATCCAATACGGCTTTCATGTCGACGCAAGTAAATGTACTGGCTGTAAAACCTGTCAGATATCGTGTAAGGATCGTAAAGATCTTCCCGTTGGCATCAATTGGCGCCGGGTGTATGAATATGGTGGGGGACAATGGGCAGAACATGGTGATGGTACTGTAAGCCAAAACGTATTCGCCTATTACCTGTCTATCGCTTGTAATCACTGCTCTGAGCCTGTGTGTGTTAAGGCCTGTCCAACTGGCGCAATGCACAAGCGCCGCGAAGATGGTTTAGTCCATGTGGCGGCTGATCTGTGTATCGGTTGTGAAAGCTGCGCAAGAGCTTGCCCATACGATGCACCGCAGATAGATAAAGATCGTAAGGTGATGACCAAGTGTGATGGTTGTTTTGAGCGCTTGGCTGAAGGTAAACAACCTTCATGTGTCGAGTCTTGCCCTATGCGTGCTATCGATTTTGGCCCCATGGACGAACTGAAGGCTAAGTACCCGGGCGCCATTTCACCGGCTGTTGCCCCGCTGCCACAAAGCAGTGTCACTACGCCCAACTTACTTATCACACCTAACCGTCATTCTCGCCCAAGTGGTGCCACTGATGGAGAAGTGTTGAACTACGCAGAAGTTTAACCCCCCTGATTGGTGCCATTCATTTGGAGTGGCACCTTTATTAGCGTTTTTTTGCTGTTAGTTGCGACACATTTTAGTTTCGACACATTTTAGTTCAAACACATTTTAGTTCCACAAACGAGGTTAGCATGTCATTCCTTACCGAAAATGAACGCCTAGAATATCAAGGCATTGCGCGCATTCTTCACAATGTACTCTTTAACGATCCGACCCCTGAGTTAATCCAAGGTTTTATTGAGCATGGTGTTGCTCAAAGCTGGCCACAGTTCAGCGCATCGGCCAAAGAGTCGAGTGGCCGCGAGTTGCTGGCCAATTATCTCGGCCAATGGACTGAAGATAAACAACAAGCCTTAAAACTGGACTATGCACAACTCTTCTATGGACCGGGCGAGCCCAATGCTGTGCCTTGGGGATCGGTCTACTTGAGCGAGAGGCAACTGCTCAATGACAAGTCGACTATGGCACTAAAAGCCTTCTATCAAGAACAAGGGATCAGCTTCGAGCTCGATAGCAATCAACCCGTTGATCATATCGGCCTATTTTTCGCGGTATTGGATCAAATGTTTACCCAATGGGCGCAAACTGAAGATAACGAACCACTAGAACGAAGTTGCATGATCTTGCTCCAGCAACACTTACTTCCTTGGTCGGGTCGCTGCCTGGAGCTTATGACTGAACATGCTAGAACTGATTTTTATCGCGGCATAGCATTGTTGACTCAAGTTTATTTAGAGGGACTAATCAAAAAATTAAACCTAGTTCCAATAACGGCACGCCTATATCGTTAATAGGCAGTATCGTTAAGAGACAAGGTTTTATAACGGGTGGGTTGATATGACGTTCATTAAGGCGCTGGGCGCTCAGTGGAATAAAGGTAAGTTGTCGCAACAGCTTGAGCGGGTTCTGATGTTGGAGCCCGAGATCCAGTCGCTTTTTATTGGGGCAACCACAGTTACCACAGTCTCTAATTTAATCGCCGCCATCGGCTTTAAAGACTCTATGACTCAGGAACAAGAGCAGCAGCTCAGCCATGAGTTTATGCTCACCATACTGTTCGACTGCTTTCGGTTACTGATGATTAAACAGATTGAGCATGACAATCTGAGCCAAGCCGAACATCTGATCATTCAGCTTACCAAAATGTGGGCAACGAAAGAGTTGGGCGACAAGCCAGTTAATGAGTCCCGCCTGACTCAATATCGAGCGCTGCAACAACAAATCCTCAACCTTAGCGAACAGCTCGATGAGCTCAATCGGCAGAGACTGCTGCAAAAACGCAATATGTGACGTTAGCCACTTCAAATTTAACAGGCTAACAAATAGCTAACTTTTTCATCTTACTGCGCATGGTATTCGGGTTGATATCCAGCAATTGAAAAGTGATCACCCGATAAGTGAGCTATCGATAAATGCGCAATCGATAAGTGAGCAATCGAAAAGCGAGCAATCGAAAAGCGAGCAATCGATAAGTGAGCAATCGATAAGCGAGCAATCGAAAAGTGAGCAATCGAAAAGTGAGCAATCGATAAGTGAGCAATCGAAAAGTGAGCAATCGAAAAGTGAGCAATCGAAAAGTGAGCAATCGAAAAGTGAGCAATCGATAAGTGAGCAATCGATAAGTGAGCAATCGATAAGTGCGCTATCGAAAAGTGGGGCAGAGTCTAACGAGTCTCCATCTACTCCAATGACGCCACAATCTCACGGAAAAATTCGATGGTTTCTTGTTTTGAATTCAATTCATCAAGAAAGCCTAAATCGGCACTGTTTTTAACGATCACCACATTGTGTTTTTGGTTTACATAAATATATTGTCCGTATACACCGACACAGAAAAATTCACCTTGCTGTGCTTCTGGCGGTAACCAAATTTGATAGCCATAACCTAATTTTCCGACTTGCGGTTGTAGGTAATCTGCTTGTGGGGTAGTGGCGGCTTTTATCCAAGCAGCTGACACGATTTGCTTGCCATTAAATGCGCCGTTGTTCAGTAATAAGCGGCCGAAGCGGGCGTAGTCGCGGGTGGTGACATTTAAGCCGCCTAATGCGAATTCAGTCCCTTGGGAGTCGGTAAGCCAATAGGCATCGCTTTCCATGCCGATGGTATTCCAAATATTTTGCTGTAAAAGCTCGATTAATGATTTACCAGAAACGCGTCTGAGTATCATGCCTATAACATGGGTGTCCATACTGACATAATGGAATGCTTTGCCTGGGGCTGACTCATTAACCAGTTCACTGGTCATGTGATCTAACGAGCCGCCAATGGCCAGTACACGGCCCATTTTGTTAATGTCAGAATAAAAATCTTGATAGTCTTCGTCCCATTTAACCCCAGATGACATTTGTAATACGTGTTTTACTTTGACCTTGGCATAACCAGAATTGGCAAGCTCTGGCAGATAAAAGTCGACTGTTTTTTCAATATCTATGTTGCCAGCATCCACTTGCATACCGAACAATATCGACACAAATGATTTGGCCATTGACCACGAGATGCGTTTGTCATCACTTTTGGTACCTAGAAAATATTGCTCGTAGGTTATTTTGTCGTCTTTAAGCACCAGTAATGCGGTTGTGGCTCTGCGTGTGAGAAACGCTTCGGTATTGGTTGAGCTGTTTCGATAGTTAAACGATTCAGGCAAAGGCGCTAAGGCGACGTCGAACACATAAGGCTCGCCTTGTTTAACGATTTTTTTGTTAAAAAAGACATCTTTCATATTGGAAAAATTATCTACCACTAGGGCTTCATCAAATAAGGTTACTACGCTGTATAAGCGATTAACGCTTTGCCAATTAAACGCAACAAGGATGATAAAAATAACAAAAAGGCTTAATAAGCCACCTTTGATGAACTTAAATAAAGTCGACATTGACGTTTCCAGATAGATAAAATGGATGTAATGACAATAACCTATAGTTATCATCGACATAAATCAACTGCTTAACAAACCTGTCATTGTCGTCCTTGAACGTGTTTGAACTATGCAATCGGTCGCCATTCTACAGCCATAAATCTGCATAAATAATTTACTCCAGTTGCGTGTAAATGTAAGTGGCAGCGATGTGCTTTTATTTAAACACAGCTGTTTGAATTGATACGCTATCAAGTAGACTGGTTGCAGCGCCTAAAACCTCTGTTCTGTAATAAATTAACGTTTAGTTGACGATGTTGTTACGTTTTTCTCTATTGCTAAAGTAGGTAGTAGCAGTGTTTAATACATTCTGTATGATGTATTTTGTTGAAAAATATCAATAATTTATGGTTTTTTGTTTATTTTAGCGTTTCATTACTTTAGAGTATTCGCCGCTAGGAAAGCGCGTTAGCCCGACGGTAAGGTTAGGCTACATTTGAATTAATGGATAACCCCACTTTTTATGATTTATCCATTCTTTATATCTGCTTGAATCTCCTAGCGTAAAATAATCAAATAAAGGAATGATTGATGAAAAACGTTACTGCATTAGCACTAGTATTAGGTTTTGTGGCTTTACCCGCTATGGCTGCACAAGATGCACCATTTCACCACGAAGCGGGATTAGACTATTCTGCTAATACTGAAGAATTCGGTGATGGTCTATGGGACCTTAACTACCGTTTCTATCTTGACTCTGTATCACAAGAAAAAGGCCCTTATGCATTAAATGGCTTTTTAGCACAATCTACTAATGTGGGTGCTAGCTACTCAATGCAAGATGATATCGACCTTGATATTTTCTCTGTTGATGGCACTTACGTTTTTGATTCAAAGTGGTTTGTGGGCGCTAAAATCGAACGTTATGACGCTGGTGCTTTCGATACTGATACTTACAAACTTGATGTAGGTTATTACTTCAACGACAGCTCAAAAGTCGCTGCGTTCTATGTTGATGGTAGCGATATTGATTCAATCTATGGTCTTGAAGCGCGTAGCTTTATTGATCTTAAGAGCACTACTGGTATCGATTTAGGTGCGATGTGGACTCATACTGATGATGACGATATCTTTAACGTAAACGCTGACTGGTATGTAACTAAAGCATGGTCTGTTGGTTTAGGTTATGACGATAACGGTTCAGACGACAACTTTACTGCTAAAACAGCTTATTGGTTACGTATGTCAGATTCTTTTTCAGCGACTTTTGAGCTAGCAAAAGTACTTGATTCTGACGTAGACGGTTTGCTTGTTGGTGTGGGTGTTGTTGGCCGTTTCTAAGCGCTAGTTAGAAACGATTAATAGCTAATTGTTGATAGATATCGATGATTTATAAAAAGATTAAGGGGCCTTTAGGCTCCTTTTTTTGTATCTGCAATAGTGTGAAAGTAATACAGTGAAAAGTCATAGTGTAAATTACAGTATGCACTTATCACATAATTCGACATTAGCCGTTTTAACCTGTTAACTCCGCGGAGAAAAGCATCTGCTTCCACTAAGGTAATAAGACGTTTTCATTGGAGGTCACGTCATTATCGAGGTTGTTGGATTCATTTTAATGTTATAAATCTAAAAAAAGCGAATCAATTGATTCGCTTTTTTAATACTGTAGATTTCAGCCTCAGAGACGCAGCAACTGCTGAGTTTTGGCTTAATCTTAACGGTCTAAGTTCATTACCTTAGTCCAGGCTGCAATAAAGTCGTCGACAAATTTTTGCTTTGATGTATCAAACGCATACACTTCAGCCACGGCACGAAGCTCTGAATTTGAACCAAAGATTAAATCCACTGACGTGGCGGTCCATTTTTTGCTGCCTGACTGACGATCAAATCCCTCATAAATGCCATCGGTTGACGATTTTTTCCACAGGGTAGACATGTCGAGTAAATTGACGAAAAAGTCGTTGTTTAACCTGCCGGGTGTGCTGGTAAGTACCCCGTGTTTTACCCCTTTATAGTTAGCACCAAGAGCCCGTAATCCACCCACTAAAACGGTCATTTCTGGCACGGTTAGGTTAAGTTGATCTGCTTTATCAACCAACATTTCAGTCGGCGATCTGCCGCTTTGCTCAGCGTTAAAGTAATTTCTAAAACCATCAGATGTTAACTCGAGTAAACTAAATGAATTCACATCAGTCTGAGCTTGAGTGGCATCACCACGACCGGCGTTAAAGGGTATTGATACGCTATAACCCGCATCTTTAGCGGCCTTTTCTATTGCAGCAGCGCCACCGAGAACGATTAAATCTGCAAGCGATACTGTGCTTTTACTTAATAAGCTGTCGTTGTAGTCTGCTTGAATCGCTTTTAGTGTTTTAATCACTTTAGCGGTTTCAGCAGGGTTGTTTATCGGCCAGTCTTTTTGAGGTGATAGTGCAATACGTGCACCGTTTGCTCCACCGCGCATGTCCGAATGGCGGTAGCTTGCCGCAGAGGCCCAAGCCACACGCACTAGCTCTGAAACCGTTAAATCAGTTGCTAAAATTTGCGCTTTAAGTTCTTGCACGTCATCAGCATCTATATTCGATTGTGTTTTATCATCTATAGGATCTTGCCAAATTAAACGTTCTTTAGGGACTTCTTTGCCTAAGAAATTAGCGGATGGGCCCATGTCTCGGTGAGTGAGTTTGTACCACGCTTTAGCGAAAGCTAAACGGTATGCTTCGGGATCCGCTAAGAAACGTTCAGCAATTTTTCGATACTCAGGATCAAATTTTAGCGCTAAGTCCGCGGTTGTCATTACCGGTGGGTTAAACTTACCTTTAACATGTGCATCGGCTACCGCGGTATGCAGCGACTCATCTGTCGGGATCCATATGATAGCGCCAGCAGGGCTGCGAGTTTGTTGCCACTCAAAGTTAAGTAAATTACTGAGATACAAAGAGGTCCACTTTGTGGGCGCTTGCGACCAAGCACCTTCTAACCCACTGGTGATCGTGTCTTCAGAGTGTCCTTTACCACAGTTGTTTTTCCAGCCAAGACCTTGCTCTTCGATACCCGCAGCAGCGGGCTCTGCCCCAAGGCAGTCTTTAGGCTTGTGCGCACCATGCATTTTACCAAAGGTGTGGCCACCGGCAATGAGTGCCAGCGTTTCTTCATCGTTCATTGCCATGCGTTCAAAGGCAACACGAATATTTTTGGCAGAACCCAATGGATCGGGTACACCTTTTGGCCCTTCAGGATTAACGTAAATTAGGCCCATGTGTGTGGCGCCAAGCGGGCGCTGTAACTGGCCATCGCGTTCTTCACGATCGCTGGCAAGCATCTCCACTTCGGGTCCCCAGTACACCATGTCTGGTTCCCAATCATCAGCTCGGCCACCGGCAAAACCATAGGTTTTAAAGCCCATATTTTCCAGTGAAACATTACCCGCTAACACAATCAGATCTGACCAAGAAAGGGCTTCGCCATAGCGTTGTTTGATTGGCCACAGCAAACGGCGCGCTTTGTCTAAATTACCATTATCAGGCCAGCTGTTGAGCGGCTCAAAGCGTTGTTGGCCACCACCGGCACCCCCACGGCCATCGAGGGTACGATAAGTCCCTGCACTGTGCCATGTCATGCGGATAAAAAATGGTCCATAGTTGCCAAAATCAGCAGGCCACCAAGCTTGAGATGTGGTCAGCAGTGAATTTATCTCTTGTTTTACTTTATCAAGATCTAGGCTGTTAAATGCGCTGGCATAATCAAAGTCTTCAGCATATGGGTTAGAGCGTTTATCGTGATCGCGCAGGGCAGAGAGGTTAAGTTGATCTGGCCACCAAAATTGGTTGGTTTTAGCCTGGCCTTGTGGTGTCATCCCCGTTGCAGCCGCCCCCTTGGGTTTTGTCATGTCCGATTGGGCCAAAGCTGAGCCTGAGATGAGCAGCATGCTGATAAACCCTGCTAGTGTTTGTTTATTCAATGTTATTTTTGTCATTGTTAGCGTCCTTAAAGTCAACGTACCTTCGCCACATGCGACGGTTTGTGGTTACTCTAAAACATGAAACCCAATTAACCACTCAAGCTATTTAGATGTCCGCTGGTTGTACTCGAAGATTAAATATCAGGGCTTAAATTACACAGCGAAAATAGAGTATAGGTAAGAATTAAAAAGCTAGCTGCGAATAAAAACGATTGTTCTAATCGAAAAGCTTGATACATATTAGTCATAAAGGAGCGTCATCGAAGCTGATCCACTGCAGATCATCATCGGGCCACTTGGTAGATAAATTGGGTCAGGATAAATTGGGTCAGGGTAAGCTTTATGCTATCGGCCTAAACGGCCGGTTCATGCCGTTGGCTGAGCTGTGTTAGTGGATCGGTGTTAGTGGAACTGTGTTGGTGTAAGGCGTGGCGATGCAATGACAGGTAAATTGAAGATAAATTGGGTCAGGGTAAGCTTTATGCTTTCGGCTTAAACGGCCGGATCATCCAGTTGACTGAGCTGTGATGGCGTAAGACGTGGCGATGCAATGGGGTTGCTATCAATGGGGTCGCGATAAAATGTCTCGCTATTGTGTCGCTATTGTCCAAAGAAGTGGGGCTCGTCACTCACATTTATGACAGCCGCTCTTGAGCATCAGGCCAGTATTGCCTACAATGGCGCACGCTTTATTCACTGCAGACCAGACCATGAACGACACTACATCAAAACCAGCTTTACCGGATCGCCTTTCTTCAAATCCACGTAGCCCACATCATGTGGCAGCCATTTTTGAGCACGAGATTGGTATTTTGTTCAACGGCAAAGAGCGTGCTGATGTCGAGGAATATTGTATCAGTGAAGGCTGGCTAAAAGTCGCGGCGCATAAAGCGTTGGATCGTCGTGGGCAACCACTTATGACAACGGTTAAAGGCAAGGTTGAAGCATTTTATAAGTAGGAGGAGAGTCACATTCTCTTACCGTTAAAAATGAAAGGCTAGCCGTCAGGGCTGGCCTTTACTCTTTGGGCGCCAAAAATCACTGGGCTAAGAGTCAAGGTCATTCTATTGTTTGCTATTGTTTTAGCTTGTTTTTATACTGCTTTGGTTTATCCCTACTTAATATTCTTCCCGTAAACAAACCCTGCCAACTGTCGTGCTCATTTAAATACAATATGACTTTCATTCATGTTGAATAGCTGTAAGATCCGCGCCTTATTTTCCCGTCTTAATAGTGGTTGTTTGTGTTTTTATGATGATTGATCTGGCTTTGCTTCCTTTATATTTAACCACTGTGGTCGCGTTATTGTTAATTCCTGGACCTGACATGCTGTTGATTGCTAGTTCTAGTTTGAGCTATGGCCGCAAAGTGGGGGTTTATGCCAGCTTTGGTAATGCCACCTCAGGACTTATTTTAACCTTACTTGCTGCAATGGGCGTGTCTGCATTAGTGGCAATGAATCCAATGGCGTTAGAGCTATTACGGGTATTGGGCGGCGCTTATTTACTTAAAATGGGCTGGGATTGCATGCGCAGTAGCGCGAGCGATGCGCCGGAAATTAAGTCGCAGAATAACATCGCTAAATTACTCTATCGCCGCGCGGTGATGAGCAATCTACTAAACCCTAAAGCGTTGATATTTTTTGTGTTATTTTTGCCGCAGTTTGTTTCTACTCAGATCAGTGCCAGTTCAGGTGAACAAATGCTGGCATTAGGCCTGCTGCTTAATGTTATTGGGTTGTCGTTCAATTTGTTGCTGGTGGCTCTAGTGGGAAGTTTGGGTCAACCATTGCTGAAAAACGAAAAATTCCGCACATATCAAAATAAGTTTATGGGGATGATATTTTTTGCTTTGGCGATCTGGTTACTGGCGTCGCAAGTGCAGAGTATCGGTTAACTGTGTTTTCAGATGGTTACGTACCATTTGAAAATAAGTGCGACCAGTCAATAAGTGAGGCTAGAGCACTTTTTTGAGCTCTTATTTAAAAGCTGGATTACGCTGTGGGTGCATTAAGCTGTCGACATACAAATTAGGGATGATGACAGCTTAATAAACCAACCTGCTTATGCCGATCTCAGGTTAATGTGTAAAGTCTTTAAAAATAACTGACATCAGCCACCAACATTACAAACAGCTCCTTTCAACGCGTATATTTCGCTGATTGCATCGATTGATCCCGTTCTTAATCGAACATCATTTTCAGACTTTCTCTTACCAAGCTTTACTCGCCGAGGTGGCCATTTGTTGATGTCAAAAGACAATATCGACTATGGCGATGAGATATTGATCAAAAAGTTAATTTAGCGCCCCAACGTGTCCTAGCAAAATATATTTCACTAGCCAATTGAAGGCGCTTTTTTGCTTAAAATCCGTTTTGGTCGAAGGTTATTCGGTCTAACGCAATATAGTAAAGGAAAGTGCTTTTCCCCACTGGGAGTACTTCATCGTCGTCTGGATTAATCGCCAGCGTTTTGCCAAGCTTATCATTGGCTACCCCAATGAAAATCGCGTTGTGATTACCTTTGATGAAGGCCGCGACATCGGCCACAGTGCGCGGCTTTGACAATACCACTTCTTGTGCATGCATTGTTTGGCCAGAATTGGTTAGCAAGCTTTGGAACGCCAGGTCTGAGCCGCTATCTTGAAGTGACCGCACCAGCTTTTCATTTTTATTGGAGCTGAGCACCTCGATAGGTTTATTTAGCTGTCGCAGGGCTTGTGCTTGGTCTTCGTTATCGATAAAAGTAGCGATAAAACTGTTTTCACTCACCTTGGTTGAATAGTGAACCGCCAAGCTGAAGTTGCGGTCATCATTCTCTAAGTCGATAGCAATTTTGTCGGCGCTACTAATGCAGACTTTGTTAAGTACATCTTGATCATGCAAATTGTCGACTGACAAGTATTTGATTTTTTCGTTATCAGGGAACGGGTGAGCAAAGTCGCCATTGGTAAGCAATACAATGGTTCTGTCGGGTCGGTTATGATCATCAAGGATAAGTTGGATAAGCTTTCGCGACTTTTCAGCAGTGCTACAAATCAGAATAATGTGACCTTGCAGTGCGGTGATATTTGATTTTCCCGTCATGTGTAAATTCCAACCGTTAAAGATAAATTTGCCCATTTTGCCGATCAGTATACTGAACAACACAAAATTAACGGGTAAGTAGTAAAATGTTAAAAGCATTTTGCCAGCAAGTGTTTCGGGGTAAATGTCGCCATAACCAAGCGAACTTGCGGTAACTACGCTCCAGTAAATGAAGTTAAGTGGAGATGAGACGATGTTGCTTTCACCCGCAAGTGAGAAGCCGAAATAACCAAGCACTCCGCAAGCCAGCAGCAAGATAAATAACGAGCTGTTACGTGTTCGGGTGATCTCAAGTCCAAATCGCCGGATAAAATTAAAGATGAGCATGAACCACTCCCTTATGTGCAGTTTGTCGATGACGCGAGTAAAAAAAGCTGTATCGATACCGTTTTTTTCGGCCCAGACGCTCAGAGATATCGCAATAGTCGGAGTCATTATCCAGACACCAAGAACATGAATATACGGCATTTGGGCTTATGGGGTAACCGCTGACACGAAATACAAGACAGGCATATGAAACAAGTAAAGCCCGAAGGTGTACATTGATATGTTTCTAGTGCATTTTTTAGCACCCAGATTAAACACGTTATGTGTGTTCGCAAGGCTGTGAATGCTAATAATGGGCATAGCCGCGAAAAACATCAACATGTAGTCGCAAAGAATCTGCTTGGTGGCGGTGTTTTTCAAGGGAGTTGTCGCCTGGTATTTGATTTTATGCCACCTTGCCCTCTTTTATTTCAACCTTAGATTTCTCTGGGTTAAGATTAACCTCTTTAATCAGATCCCAATTCTTAATTTCACCCGACCAACGACTCGGCTTTTCTGCTTTTGCTCTCTTATAAACCGCCACTCGATTTAATAAAATAGCGTCATCAAGCCCTTGATGACGCTTCGATGGTGTCACAAATTTAATACCACTGTGCCGATGTTCATCGTTATACCATTTAGTAAACCCGAACACCCATTCGCGTGCAGCATCAAGATCTTCAAATGCTTTTTCTGGGTATTCTGGTCGATACTTTAATGTCCTAAATATTGACTCCGAATAGGGGTTGTCATTGCTTACTGATGGGCGGCTAAATGAAGGCATTACGCCTAATTCTTGTAGCGTTGCCAACATAGTTGCTCCTTTCATTGGGCTGCCATTATCAGAGTGTAGCGTGACTTGATGAGGTTTTACCTTCTCGCGCAAGCAAATATCGGTCATCAAATCGGCCGCCAGGGCACTAAGCTCATCGCAATGTACTTGCCAGCCAACAATTTTACGGCTAAAAATATCAAGCACTAAATATAAGTAAAAAAAGCTCCCCTTAACACTTGTCGGTAAATAGGTGATATCCCATGTATACACCTGATTGGGGCCGGTTGCAGTTAATGCCTTTGGCTTAATTACCGTTCTTGCAGGCTTGCTTTTTAAACGATGCTGAAGCTGCTTTTTATTCTTTAATATTCTGTAAATACTCGATTCAGATCCTATATATATCCCTTTATCAGCAAGTATCGGTACAATTTGACTTGGTGGTAAATGGGCAAATTCAGGCTCATTGACCACTTTTAATATTCGTTGTTGCTCGATTGATGTCAACTTGTTTTGAGGTGCATGTATTGCCTCTATTCGCCCATCTTTGTCATTGTTTGTCTGTAACCATCGTTGTAGTGTTTTGGCGCTAATTCCAATTATTTCACAGGCCATCTTTTGCCTAGCACCTGCATCGCTAGCTTCTCTAACAAGGCTCAAGATACGCAGCCGTTCTGAACAGGTGGTTAATTGTCCTCGTCGTTTCCCCAAATCTCGTGGACTTTTTTTTTGAGCACCAATAATGCAGCTGTTTCAGCTAATGCTTTGTCTTTACGATTAAGCTCTTTTTTTAATGATTTATTTTCATGCTTCAAGATTTTTATTTCTGATGGGGCAACCGTTTTCGGCTTGTGAGTCTTGTCATTAAGGAAATCAAGCTTCCACTGCTTCACATGATGAGGGTAAATCCCCTGCGAGCGACAGTGAGTGTTTAATGCGTCGTCGCTCAAAGAGGCACACACAACGACCATGTTAAACCGTTCTTTTAATGTCCAATCTTGTGGCCGTTTATCATTACTCATACTTGTTATATCATCATGTGAAGCTGTTTCAAATTCTTGGTTACTCGCTTTTACAATCCACTTGCTGAGTGTTGAAGCGCCAATACCCAGTGAATTAGCTATCTCAGTTAATGTTGAATTCTCATTTCGACTAAGCGCCTTTTCGACTGCTTGTATCTTAAATGATGTAGTGAATTTTCTCTTCATTTTAATTTCCTCTAACTAAAAAAGTAGAGGCGACAACTATCCTGACACAGGGGGGTGGGGAATAACTGACAAATGATAAGGTCGTGACCCATTATCTTTGCTGCAGTTAGGTTTATAGTGTCCTGAACGCACAGTATCGTGAAAAATCCAAACTCAAACCCAAACTCAAACCCAAACCCAAAAAATGAGCGTGGCTAAAGCAGCAAACTTAGCGAGCAAAGAGGGTTGGGATAAAGTAATCAACATTATCCCGTTGTGAGCATCATCAAGAGACAAGCCAACGACAAAGCCGATTGAACACTCTGTAGACTTTAGAGGTCGAATTTATTCAACATAGTAGTGGCGCTATCTTTTATAACCTCTAAAGAGGATAAAACACCGAGCTGGATCCGACATTGGCACAAACGGACACTGAGTCATGTCCATATCCTAGTTAATGGCGGTGATAGATAAAGCTAGTTAACTCTTTATTTAGTTAACTCTTTATTTACTTAATAGCGGCGATCTCTTTTTCAACCGCAGCGACTACGGCTTGAGGGTCGCTAAGATATTGTGAGTGATCGATAAAGATGGCGTTATCATTAACTGTCATTACCATTACGGGGAAGCCCGTGGTGCCGATGATTTGTTGGATTTCTTCTATATCTTCTAGTACGTATTCTGCATCCGTACTGAGCTCATCTTTAAACACTTTATTTGATGGTGACAGTTTAAACTTCTCTACGATGTCAGTGAAGTCGTGTTTATTATCCAGCGGATTGCCTTCAATGAAGTGTGCTCTTTGTATCGCATTGAGCACGGGCAATTGCTTGTCAGCTTGCTTACTCTGCACCCATCCCATCAAGTTTGCGGTCTTTATTGAGTTTTTAGGACTGTTTACATAGCGAAGATGATCTCTACCAAATTTAAGCCCACTAATTTTTGCCGCGGCTTGCATCTGCTCTTCGCCAGCACTGTCTTTGCCGATGTAATGCGCGCTATGTAGCAAGTGTACATTCATGTCTGGATAGGCTTGTTGCAATGCGTTGACCAAAGGTGTGGCTGCGTAGCTCCAAGGGCAATGTGAGTCGTAGATAAAATAAAGCTCAGTAGTCATTAAGTTAATTCTTGTTTGCGATCAGATAAGCTGATCCTAAATAGTTTGTTGGCATTATACAATCATTGAATCAGCAGGGTTTCGTCAGGGGTTGAATCAATCTCGCTCTTGGCTAGCAGCGCTTGTGGGTCAGGGGCGCGCATTCGCTGCCACCATGCACTGTCGGCGACAATTTGCCCTTGCAGATCGATAGCGGGGTAGGGGATTTGTTTACGGCGACAGGCATTGGCGTAGATGGGATGACCTTGTTCAAACAGCATAGTTTGGCAGTAAACGTGGTCAAGTTTACGAGTGCCGTACATATTGGCTTGTTCGCGTTGGCGCTGGGCTTCATACATTACTAATGCGGCAGCCACTGACACATTGAGTGATTGCACCATGCCTCTCATGGGGATGATGATGTGTTGGTCGGCCGCTTCAATCGCTTCTGCGCTGACGCCATCACGCTCATTACCCATTACGATGACGGTTGGCTGGGTATAATCTATCTCGCGAAAATCCACTGCAGCATCTGAAAAAGTGGTGGTTAACACCTGCATTTTTTGTGCTTTAAATGCGTGATTAGCTTGAGCAAATGTGTCGTGTTTGACTGTGTTAACCCACTGTTGGCTTCCAGAGGCGGTATTACCAGATACCCGCATATCAATATCGGGCCACACGGCATGAATTTCATAAATTCCCACACAGTCAGCAGAGCGAAGAACCGCCGCAATATTATTAGTCATATGCACTTTATCAAGGCAAACCGTTAAGTCGACTTGTCGATTATCAAGCATCTGATTTATTCGGGCAAAACGTTCTGGGCTCATGGGGCAATTCTACTTAATGTTATTCAACACATTTTAACCTTTGCTTTCAACAAAAAAGCGCCCAATACGTCTGAAAATCGATTAATATTGATAGCAAGGTGATCATTCGTGCGCCATTATAACGTTAAAATGCTAACCCTAAAACGCCATTGATCTCAGCAAGCGCATTTTTAGATGATCTGTGTTGCCAGAAATCACAATATCTCTTTTTAAATTGATGCTGATAAGTGATAGAGAATAACTATTTTTTTAGCTAATCAAGCTAGCAAATTCCAACCCAATAGATTTTCACCGTAGGCCATGACCGAAGATATTACTATCCGATTACCTTCTCTGATCCACCGAATAGGCGGCGAGAAAACCAAGCAAGCTAAAACGATTGCGCTGCAATATGAATGCGAGGTTAAGCGTGTGCGTCGATCTCGACATTGGGGGGTATCAGGTGAGGCTATTAAGATTCAGTCGTTTACAGAGCGATTAAAATTAGAAAGTGATGTTAGTTTTGGTTACCTTATCCACAAGATTGAAACCGCATTGCTTGGTCATGCCGACAAGTTAGAACCTTTAGAGGCAAAGCTTATGCGTTTGATTAATGACCAGCCAAATATCACCTTGGGCGAACTGACTCACCTTACTCAATGCACCATGGCAGAAGCCCGGATCGCACGTTTTAATATCGAATTATGAGCTTAAGTTGACTATTTTTATTATAATACACTAATGATTGCCCCTAATATCTATTGGATTATGGATACTCATCAGTTACCCATTAAATCAATAATCTTGAGATTATTGATTTAATGGTAAACAAGTTGAAGCGTGATGTTGAAGCGCTTTTTCGATAGGCTTTTTACTCAAAAAAACAGCTTTTTTGGGGTTATTAATGGTGCTGAATGGCCATTGCGCTTAACTCTAAATTAGCCCATGATGCTGAGTTATGTTCAGTTTGAGTTTGTTCATTAAGGAATTCACGTTTGAAGACGTTTTCTTGTCAATGTGGAAGCACTTTACACTTTGCTAATAGCAAGTGCGTATCATGCAGTTTGCTATTGGGGTTTATCCCCGAAGAACAGCAACTCAGTGCATTTACTAAAAACCGTAACGGGCAACTGCAAGCATCCAGTAATGGTTTGTTATATAGGCAGTGTAAAAACTATTCCCAATATGATGTATGTAATTGGATGGTCCCGATTCAAGATAGCCATGAGCTATGTGTGTCTTGTCGTCTGACAGAAACCATACCCAATCTTGCTGATGAAAATAACATCAAGTTGTGGTTTCGTATGGAGCAAGCTAAAAGACGTTTGCTCTATACTTTGCTTAAGCTTAATTTGCCGGTGATTAACCGATTTACTGACCCTATTTCTGGTTTAGGTTTTGCGTTTTTAAAAGATCAGGTCGAGGATGAATTTGGCAATGAATTAACGGTTAAGAACTATGTCTCTACCGGGCATAATGCTGGGTTGATCACCATTAATTTAGATGAGGCTGATTCGGCTTCCCGCATTCAGATGCGGGAAATGATGCAAGAGCGCTATCGCACTTTGGTCGGTCATTTTAGACACGAGTCGGGTCATTATTTTTGGGATCGCTTGATAAAAAACTCTCCTCGCTTGGATGAGTTCAGAGCGTTGTTCGGCGACGAACGCTTAGATTACGCCGATGCCATGCGCCAGTATTATCAAAACGGACCTTCTAACAATTGGCAAAATGTGTGGATAAGTGCTTATGCCAGTATGCACCCATGGGAAGATTGGGCTGAAACGTGGGCGCATTATTTACACATGGTCGATACGCTTGAAACCGCCAATGACTTCCAATTTAGTGTATCGGGCAACCTAGTTGCTAACCCGTTAGTGAATTCGGCTGATTACAGCCAAACCTATACATCGACTAGCTTCACCCATTTGTTTAATGATTGGTGCCGGTTAACCGCAGTGCTAAATGCTTTGAATCGCAGTATGGGGATGGACGATGCCTATCCATTTGTTATTTCAATTACCGCGCTAGATAAACTGCGTTTTGTTCATGAAATTATTACCGGCGATAACGGTGATATCTCAGCTTAAATCAAGCAAATTGTTAACGAGAGAAGGCTATGTTTTTGCCAATAAAGTGTAAAATATATTTTATACTTTGTAAAAAAAAATGAATTAATCCGATAAAAATTCTAAATTATGCCTATAATGGTTGTTTGAAAAGCAACCAAAGAGGGTATATATGACTATTGAATGGAATGATTACAATGTCGTCAACTATCACGACGAACTCGTTAAGAATCATGGGGTTCCAAGACCCTGCGCTATTGATTTGTGTCATTACTTAAGCTCTCTTTCTGACTCCGAAATCATTGAATATAAAGCGGCTGCAGATTCAGCTATTCACGTCATGGGTATTACTTTTCGGGTATACAATGATGAAGAAGGTTCAATCGATCGCGCATGGCCGTTTGATATTATCCCGAGATTAATCGATAAAAAAGAATGGCAACAAATTGAGATAGGACTGAAGCAGCGAGTGAAAGCGCTGAATATGTTTATCAATGACTTATACAATGAGCAAAATATTATTAAAGATGGGGTTTTCCCCGCTGATTTGCTGAATAAATCCAAGAACTTCTTACCGCAATGCAAAGGATTCACCCCGCCACTTGGCATTTGGGCACACATTTGCGGCTCTGATTTGGTCAGGGATAATGAAGGTACCGTGTATGTGCTGGAAGATAACTTAAGAGTGCCTTCTGGTGTGTCTTACATGTTGGAAAATCGTTTAGTGATGAAGCGAGTTTTTCCAGAAATGTTCGAAAAATACAGCATTTTACCCATTGATGATTATCCATCTCAGCTTTACGACATGTTAGCCGAAATGTCCCCCAGAGAAATTGAAGAACCTGAAATAGTGGTTCTTACCCCAGGTATTTATAACTCAGCCTATTTTGAACACGCCTACCTTGCCCAGCAAATGGGAGCCGAACTCGTTGAAGGCAGTGATTTGGTGGTTGAGGACGATAATGTTGTCTATACCCGTGATCATTGAAAATGCTTGATTTTGTCCCAAATGGGATCATCATAGCCCTATGAAACAAATTACACT